>JAXJTE010000170.1:0-15756 GCA_036309765.1 Caryophanon sp.
GCTTAGTCGCGATGACAGCGGATGTTGATTAGGACATTCAAATGGTAAGCGGTGTGAAAACGGCGCTATTTGGCGGTGAAGGGCTGTTTTTTGCGACGCTTGAAGGTCCTGGAACAGTTTGGGTACAATCATTGCCGTTTAGTCGCTTAGCAAGCCGTGTATTCGCAGCAGCACCTGTGTCACAAGGTGGCGGCGGACAAAGCAGTGATGAAGGCGGAATTGGTGGTATGTTCAATATGTTTAACCGCTAGTAAAAAAGGAGTTGCCAGAAAGAATTGGCAACTCCTTTTTTCACGCTTGCTGAATGTGACACTTGAACACAACAATCGATAAGCTAAAAACAACGAACGCATAATAGCCTAAAGCCAATAAAAATCGCCGACGTCACGAGCAATGCAACGAGCGCACCGACGTAATGAAGCGTTAACGTCATCGATGACACGACGACTTTTTCTTTATAGCATGATGAAACTTTTTCACCTCGCTCCCGTATACTGAAAGAAAGGGGGAATGTTTCATGCAACGCACATTATCGATTCGCGGGCGCTACTTCATCGCCGCGATCGCGTTTACAATGATTTCACTGCTGCTCGCCTTATTCGTGCCGTTAACGTACGGCGAAACGAAGTATTTCGGGCTCGACGTCGACTATTGGTTCATCCCGTTTCAAAACTACACATTGTTTGCGGCGGCACTCAGCTGTATCGTGCTAGCGCTCATCATCTTAGGCTTCGTGCGTCACATCGCGTCGTACATCGTTGCTGCGTTACTTGCAGTTAGCGCAGTCGTCATCGGCTACTGGTCATTTTTAGGTGTAACGACGATTGATGAGGACAAGCTCTTTGTGCGCACCGCATTTGACGAACAGACGTATTACTGGCAAAGCATAACGAGTATTACGCTGCTGTATGATGAGCAAGATGGTAGTGAGCAATACATGTTTACACTTAGCGACGGCTCAAATGTACATATGGCAAACACAGCTCAATTAAACGAGGCAAAAAGCTTCATTTACGCCACTGCCCGCACGCATGACATTCCGTATACAGAGAAGCGTGAGCAATAAAAAAACGCACAGCGGTCGCTGCGCGTTTTTTTATGCTTTTTGCTTCATCGATGGTACTAATGCAAATAACAACACAATTTGTGCGACAATCATCCAAACAGACGTTGCATGCGTACCCGTTACATCATACAGCACACCAATCACAAGCGGAATGATCGCACTCATCATAAAGCCACCTGACATGACCATCGAGCTCCACGTATTCGCCTCTTCGTCGTTACGAGCATCATCAAGCGGCAATAAAATACCGATTGGGAATAAACCAGACATCGCAAGCCCAATCAGCATCGCACCAATCCAAATAAATGCCGTACCACCAATGACTAGCAGCACCCCACCGACAAGCGCGACTGCCGTTAAGCCAACAATCCACGTTATGCGGTTTGGGTATTTCTCAAGCAATGCAGGAATCGTTAAGTTGCCGACCAATTGTACAATCGTCATGACCGTTAATACCGTCCCTGCCACCGCAATCGTAAAGCCTGCCTCCTGTGCAATCGGGGCAAGCCACGTCGTCATCGAGAAGAACAGCGACGTTTGCACACCGAAGAACAGCAGTAATACCCACGCCCGCTTCGTCTTCCACGGGTTGCGCCCTTTTTCTCCTACTTGTTGTACAAGCGTTAGTTTTGGCTCTTGCTTCACCGACATCATCCAAACGACAATCGCAACCGCCGCAAGCACACCCCAAATACCAAGCGCAAATGCCCATGTACTTGACCAATCAAAAAATACCGTCGTGAATCCCGCTGAAATCGTTGCACCAAAGCCAATGCCAAACGAATGCAGCCCGATAACCGACGCCGTTTTATGCGGGAAATGCTTTTTAATGAAGCCACTCATCATCGGTGCAATCGCCGCAATGCCGACACCTGCAAAAAAGCTCGTCACAAGCAGCGCACCGTACGTTGGCACGAAAATACGCACAATCGTAGCGATACCGATTAATGCCATAAGTAACGCAATCGCCAATCGGTCACCGAAGCGCTTCGTCATGGGCATCGCGAGTGACGCGAATAACCCCATACAAAAGACGGGAATCGACGTTAATAAGCTCATTTGCGTGCTCGACACCGTTAAATCGTCCGCAATCGTATTCAGTAGTGGCCCAACTGACGTCACAGCAGGTCGCAAGTTAATCGACACGAAGAAAATCGCCACGAGCGCAAATAAGCCGTATGTTGTTTTTTGTTTCATCGTTTACCTCATTTACTTATGCGATGTATGAATCACCGCACATTTTCTATTTAGTAAACCATAAAACAAGAAGTCTGACAACTAGTTCGCGTATGTTTGTAGTATTTTTCTGATATGTCGTGCTACATGTTAGCGTGTGATTATCTTAATTCCCCAACTGCTCCGCTAATGTAACCGTAATGGCCGTCAACGTACACTTCATACCACGTACGTCCATCTGATGTATTTTCATACGTTTGCATATAAGTGAGTGATTCGCCTTTTTTCGCTGTATAAACGATTTTACTATTTAGTGATGCATCTGCGCGTACGTTACCTTCTGCATTCGTTACGTAAAATTCTGACGCGTTATACTCTGCATATTCATCACTTATAATTTCTTCAATTACACGATTGCTAATATAGCCATATTTCCCATTCACTTTTACCTCATACCATGTACGTCCATCTGGCATATCAAACGTAGCACTTGTCGCTTCTAAACGCTCACCCTTTTTCCCCGTATAAATAACAGCACTATTCAAATACGGCTCTGCTCGTACATTGCCTTGTGCTTCTGTAATTTTTACTGCTTCTAACCCTGGCATTTGCGGTGGATCACCCAACATGATTAATTCACTTACCGCACTGCTGATGTACCCTATCCCGTTGCCGTAATCGACTTTATACCACGTACGACCGTCTGATGTTTTCACGCGCTCCTTCAAGTACTTAAATTGTCCTATTTCAAAATCGTTAGAAGATGCCACAATTGCCGCATCAATCGACGGCTCTGCACGTATATTCCCTTCTTCTGCTGTAATCATTACCATATCCATCACCGTATCATGCTTCTCGGTCACCGCTTCTTGCTTCTTTTGCACGGGCGCGGCTGGCTCTGGTGCTTTTTGCTGCACGACTGGCGCTACTGTTTGCACAGGCTCCTCCACCGTCTCGGTCACAACCCCTTCTGCCACTTGCGGCTCTTCCACTACTTCAACAACTGGTGCTTGCGCATTGTCGTCATTGCTATTTTCAATTTTCTCCGCTGCTGTGTCGATTAAGTTTGCTGTACTTTCCATCACTTGCCCACAGCCTGTCAGTAACGTGGCAGCAAGCGCTACTGGAATGATTCGAACGTATTTCATGTTTTACACCCCTTCATATTTATTGTTTCTATCGTATCAGATTATATGTAGTATTTTCCTTTTTATTCAAAATTTTTTTCACACGCCGCTTCGATTATGCTTGCTGCTCGTCACTCCAGACATTTAGCTTAAAAGTCGTGCCTACATGTGCTATAATATAAAGCATTGTGCATAAAAGTTTTCGCAACTCACAATCCAAACAAATTAACCTTAAAACTCAAGGAGGAATCTCTACATGATTCAAGTTACAGGTGTAGGCCTTCGCTATGGCGATCGTAAATTATTTGAAGATGTAAACATTAAATTCACACCAGGCAACTGTTACGGGCTTATCGGAGCAAACGGTGCTGGTAAATCAACGTTCTTAAAAATTTTAGCAGGTGACATCGACCCACAAGAAGGTAACGTATCAATGGGTAAAGATGAGCGTTTATCTGTATTACGCCAAAACCATTTCGAGTACGACGAATATACAGTGCTTGACACAGTAGTAATGGGTAACAAACGTCTTTGGGAAGTAAAAGCAGAAAAAGACGCGATTTACGCTTTACCAGAAATGTCTGACGAAGACGGTATGCGCGCAGCTGAATTAGAAGGCGAATTCGCTGAAATGAACGGCTGGGTTGCAGAATCAGATGCAGCGACATTATTAAACGGTTTAGGTATTGGCGATGAGTTACATTACACGTTAATGGCGGACTTAGAAGGTTCTGACAAAGTAAAAGTTCTTTTAGCACAAGCGTTATTCGGTGAGCCGGACGTTCTATTACTAGATGAGCCTACCAACCACTTAGACTTAAAAGCAATTAAATGGTTAGAAGACTTCTTAATGAACTTCGAAAACACAGTTATCGTTGTATCGCATGACCGTCACTTCTTAAACAAAGTATGTACGCACATTGCCGATTTAGACTTCTCAAAAATCAAGTTATATGTTGGTAACTATGACTTCTGGTACGAGTCTTCTCAATTAGCACAAAAGCTAATGTCTGACCAAAACTCGAAAAAAGAAGAAAAAATTAAAGAGTTAAAAGAATTCATCGCCCGCTTCTCTGCGAACGCATCGAAATCTTCTCAAGCAACGTCTCGTAAAAAAATGTTAGACAAAATCGAGCTTGACGACATCCAACCATCAAGCCGTAAATACCCATTCATTAACTTCAACATCGACCGTGAAATCGGGAACGACGTGTTAACAGTAGACGGCCTAACAGCTTCTCACGACGGCGAAGTAATGTTCAAAGACATCCGCTTCTCAATGAACAAAGAGGACAAAATCATCCTTTTAGGTTCACCAATCGCGAAGTCTTTATTAATGGACGTATTAATGGATGCAAAAAAACCTGAAGCTGGCACATACAAATGGGGCGTAACAACATCTCAAGGCTACTTCGAAATGGATCACGACAAATACTTCAAAGGTAGCGAAAAAACATTAGTAGAATGGTTACGTCAATACTCTCCAGAAGACGAAACGGAAAGCTTCTTACGCGGCTTCTTAGGTCGTATGTTATTCTCTGGTGAAGAAGTGAAAAAATCTCCTGCTGTTCTTTCAGGTGGAGAAAAAGTTCGCTGCTTACTTTCTAAAATGATGTTATCAAACTCAAACGTCATCTTATTAGACGAGCCAACGAACCACTTAGACCTTGAATCAATTCAAGCACTAAATGAAGGCCTAATCCGCTTCAAAGGCGCAATGATCTTCACATCTCATGACCACCAGTTCATCCAAACAATTGCGAACCGTGTCATCGAAATCCGTGAAGACGGCTCAATTTTAGACAAATCAACAACGTATGACGAATTCTTAGAGTGGAAAGACTCTCAAGGGTTAGACTAATTTATAAAAAAATGAAGCACCGTTGCGTAAATGCAGTGGTGCTTTTTTAAGGTACTATAGTGTGTGAAATAATGAAATAGTTAACTGTGTTTAGTCCCTATTTAAATATATATCAGAATGCTAGGAAATAAAAAAACTCAAACAACCACTTGATGTTATTCAAGTGCATCGTTTGAATTTTTTACGTTGTATTGAATATTACTTTAGAAAACTAACTCCATACGACTCTCTGCCAGTTCGTAAAACTTCTGAATAAATGACGCATTATTATCACAATGAAACTGTTCTGCATACTTAGCGGCATCTGACATAATTCGCAAATAACGCCTTCTTTTATTGTTGCGAGTTTGCTGAATAAACGTTATTATATCCTCTTTAGACCAAATATCTTTTTTATCTATCAGAACGCTAAACAATAGAACATCATAAGATCGAACAACGAACGCTTCATAATATGCATCGATTGATAGATTACCTAATGCACTCCTTAATCTTTCCTTCGGTGCAAATACAATGCGATCCGTAAAGACAGCCGTTTCATTTGAGATTACATCAACGTCCCAAGCCTCATTTAGAAAAATCATTGTAAAAAACAAGATAACACGCTCACCTGCATCTTCTGATATGCATGTTATAGCTGCTTCCAACTCGCCAAACGACTTCACTTCTTCCAAAGCTTTCTTAATCATTATATTGCTTGAAAACAACTCACTAGCGATAATCAGCGCCCGTCTTAACACTTCACTTTTGTTTCCTCCTGCGCTATATAACATAAGGGTTTCAATATCCAAAAATGAAACCGTATATATAGGCATACGCTGTGATAATTGCGCTAATAAAGGACTATATATATCGCGAAATTTATCTATGTCCATACTCTGCCTACCATTACCTGCACACTCATGTAGAATGATTTCAGGTAAAACTAAGATTTGACCTTCGTCACTTAGATGTTCTGCAATATATTGAAAAATATCTGGGCTTTTGCTTGCGGCTGCCGCTAAATCACTTAATGCGTTAGTATCAATCAAAGAGATTTTATTACTTGGAACATTTAATGCTCCTTGTGTAACGTATATGTTAACTGTAGGCGAATAGATTTGTTCCATGCTTAAACTCAATATTTCCTCACTCCTCTTTATCTCGGAGCATTTTAAAGTTACTCATGTGCGTTGAATACAATGTATTAATGCTTTCATAATCACTGGCTCGAATATTTTTTTTAACTGTGGCATCCTCCAATAAAACCCCAACACTATCAAATTGAATACTATTGCTTGGCTGTAATATCGATTGGTCGAAATACGTTGGCAGATTTTCCTGATATTTATAATCAATAATTGCAACAGCATCATCCACTGTAATTAGCCCATCTTGTGCTAACTTAATGACAATGCATTTATACGGTAGTTTGAATACCTCAATCAATCGAATAACGTGATTTTCAAGTCGATCATATTGATAATTTTGTAATAAATCCTTATATAGAGACTTGAGTAAAATACTATTGACTAATAGTTCGGACGCGAAAAGATTCGCTAAACGCTCACTCTCATTAGGTACACGCCCATCGACAAATGTATTAATCTTAGATGATTTTATAAGTTCCGCTTCAAAATAAAAGTGATAGAACTCATGCGCCCATATAAAATTCTCATACGTCTTAGGCTGCCTTGTATTGATATGAATGTAAAAGCGTCCGTCTCGGTATGTCACCAATCCACCATATTCAAGTTCATCACTTGGGAACATAATTAAATTTGTATGTTTTGCTAAATAATTTTTGATAGCGTCAATCGGTGTATAGCGAAAAGCTACGCCTAAGTTCTGTATCTTTTCAACATAATTATGAACCTGTGGCAATAATTCCTCATTTTTGCTAATTACGTCTCTAACATTTTTACTGTTAATCATACTTGCATCACTTCCTTCTACCAATCAGGATCATATCTGATTATTGTCTCCACTCGTTCACGATACATAAACGATATTCTTTTATTACGTTGTGTAAGAATCGATTAACCTATTTCTTTTGCTGTTTTTAAAATATGAATCATATTAATGACATCTTCTAATATTTGCATACTCTCTTTAAACTCTTTGCTATCACTCCCTGCAAAGCTAGCCGCAGCATATACTTCAATTGAGTCTGATTCAATTTCGTCTAAAGTTCTAGGTAACTGAATATTTTCGTTATAGAAGTAAAATGGATCATCTATACGAAATAACTTATTCAATTTAGGTATATTTTTGTTAATATCCCCTTCTCCTTTAAGTAAATTGTAAAACGTCGCTTTAGGTATACCACTACGTTCATAAACCCATTTGTGCGATTTCCCAACTGCCTCGATATAATCCCTTACATTTTTAGCAACTATCTTTTCAAAATTAAACTCATTCATTAAAACACCTCCAGTTACTATAATTATAGCGACTTCGAAACATATTACACAATATAAAGTCTAAAATTTTATACTTATAAGATGAATTATGTTTCTAAAAATCTACAAAACACTTACAATTCACATAAATAGTACAAAATCAAAGACTATATAATGAATAGAAAAACAACTCCCCTCACTCGCCATTTTAATGTTGCCAACTTATGTCCCAACCTCATCAACGACAAGGGTTAAGCTAATTCAAACATCTTAATACGCTAAAAAATTAGCAGAATTGCATTTAAAAAGTAAATAACGTTCCAAATGACACTTAGGAAACATTTGAGCTAGTAACTAACACTTAATGTTTGAAGCATCGCTACCCCCTTCTCCGCACTCGCTTATCGCTCGCCTGCTCAAACTTAATTAACTGCACATTGCGCATCATGCGGCTGACGAGCTTTTTGTCGTACATCGCTTCAAGCTGGGCGCGCGTGAGATTCGTCGTAATGATCGTGCTTTTGTTTTGTCGTGCGTTCAGTACGGCGCGCAGCACTCGATTGACGAAATCGCTCGCGCTTTTGTCCGTTTTAATGTTGCCGACTTCTGCGCCGATGTCATCAATAACGAGGTAATCGGCGTTGCTCATTAAGTCGACTACGTAATGCTCGGTAAATGTGCTTTCTTTATCGCTATACGAGCCGCGGACACGTCGCAGCGCCTCGTCGATGTCGATAAATACGCATGAGCGGTGCTGCCCGTCCGTTTCGTTGAGCTCATGCAGCATCGCCATCGCTAAATGCGACTTGCCAACGCCTGTGTCACCTGTTAAAAACGTATTAAACACCTCGCCGCTACGTCGGTAATCGTCACAAGCTTGCATTGCCTGTTGCTTATTCTTAAATTCCTCAGTGCCTGGCAAAACGTTTTCGGTATACGTATCAAATGTCGCATGACGTAGCGTTTCGTCTGTGAGCACCGAATCATGATGAAGCGTGCTGTACTGCTTTTTCGCGCGATGCTTTGTGAGCTGTTCATGCATTTGGCGTGACGTTTCTGCCGTCAGCTTGTCCGCTTCGCATAGCCAACAAACGTCGATACCGTTTACATGTTGCAGTCGCTTGTTATGCACCGAACACACCTCCGTACTAAAAGTCGAGCCCATCAGCATAGCTTTGATTTGTTGGATTTGTGCCGGCATTGAAACCGTTTCGATTTGTTGCATATGCATGTCCTCCTTTTTTGTGCTGCGCTTGTAAATAAAGCGTTTGGAATTTCTCGCGTAGCTTCTTCGTACTCAAAATATTTTTGTACCAAAACGCATCACTTTGACACCATGTAATGCAATTTTGGATGACGCTGTACTCAATGCCGTCCACCTCATGCATGAGCCGAATATGATTTGCCCATTCCTGAAAGTTCGGTGCCTTTGCATAACGGTTGTTGCGTTTGATGAGCTCATACAAATATTTCGATAAGATGAGTGGCTCTTCATGCTCCTCATATGTGCGCTTACTCTTTTTTGCAGGCGTTGGCGAGGCGTCGGCAACGTTCTTCTCTTTTGTATTATTCTTTGTATTATTAGTACTTGTATTATTAACTACGGCGTTTTCACCTATAGGGGTGTCTGTACTTTCACCTATACCCTCTAGGTGAGAACAACGAGACGGTTCGGCATTTTCGCCTATAGTGCCAAAGCGGTTTTTTACGACATGAATAATGCGTTTTTCAATCGCCTTTGTCCCCTCTTTATACATTAACGTCACTTCGATATAGCCTTTTCGGTGCAAGCTCGTAATTAACTTCGAAATGCGATCTTTGCTCAACCCAAAAAACGACGCAAAATAGTCATTTTTCGCAAAGCAGCCTTGTTCTTTATCGAGGCTTTCAATTTCAACGAGCAGCATTTTCTCCGTCCAACCAAGCTCATCATTTAACCAAATGTCTTTTGGAATCCATACACCTTTAAAATCGCGTTCCCCTTGCTTCATCATCATTCCTCCTTCGTTTACATCTCTATATAGCGAAAAAGACAGACTTCGGGTGCTTTTTATAAAAAAATTTTTTAGTCATTTGTCCTCATTCGCTCGTCAGCTCCACGCCAAAAATTAACGCCGCTCCGACTGCTTCTGCGTTCGTCACCTGCATCCACTTCACAAAGCTTTGCACGTCCAACTGCAGCCGATCATTTTCATATTTGCTAATTGACGCTTGGTTGCTATGCAAATGCCATGCCATTTCCTCCTGCGTCAGCCCCGCCTGCTTGCGAACAGCTTTTAGTATTTTGCCGTACATGTGCGCTCCCTCCTTTTCGTATGCTGAAATTGAATAAACCTCTTTCGTTCCATTGCGTATAATAAAATTAACATTGTTACCAATTCGGTAATATTTAATTTAAAAATTTTTCTAACGGTAGCAGCAAATGATGAGCACGCCAACGCTATAACGTTTTGATCGACTTACTTTTGGCAATAACCATTCACGTCATTACCATTAAGGTAACTAACTTAACTATAATTTACCGATTCGGTAACGTCAATGTTTTTTTACCGTTTTGGTAAACACTCTTTTACCATGTTGGTAACATGCTAAAATATACATATGCTTTAGGAGGGGTTTTATGCGTTCATTAGGTAAAACAATTAAACAATTACGTGAGAAAAAGCATATCTCCCAAAAAGATTTTGCCGAACAACTCAATATCTCGAATGTCGTGCTATCTCGATATGAAAACGATATTCGTAAGCCAGACTATGACACATTAGAAAAAATTGCGGATTACTTTGAAGTGAGCATCGATTATTTACTCGGACGCTCCGATACATTGATTACACAAAACGATTTGTATAAAGGCGATTTTGCTAACTTATCACAAGAACAAAAAGAAGTACTCAACTTCTTCTTGAACCTCGATGATTCAGCATTCAAAGACAAGCCAACTGATATATTAGCAGCGCTCGAACAGTTTGAGTTGTACTATAAGCTGTATAAAGATCAGCAAGCGAAGAAGCAATTGTAGCTTTTTATTTTTTTCAATATTAATCAAATAAATACAAACTCAAGATTTGAACAAGCTGAAATTCACTTGTCGCTTTTTATTTTTGTCAACGCTAATCAAACAAATACAAAAGCCGAGCACCTTTGCACTGACGCAACGATGCTCGGCTTTTTGCATGGACTGCCCGCTTCATTCCTCAAAAAAATGATATTTTCATAGCATTTCTTCCGTTTCAACGGTATTATAGACTGTATAAATATATGTAAATTTATTGGTTTTTTATCATGTAAATACTCATTGAAGGAGCGTGCATTATGCCGATCGCTGTATTAGATTTTGAAATTGCAAACACGAACTACAACAGTGCCTGCTCAGTCGGAATTGTTGTTATTGATGGTTTAGAGGTGACGAAGGAGGAGTATTCGTTAATTCGCCCACCTGGATTGGTCATTGACGAGGAGAAGACGAACATTCATGGCTTAACGAAGCGCGAGTTGTTGAGCGCACCTTGCTTTGACATTGTATGGACGAAAATTGAGCATTATTTTAACGGCGACTACATTATTGCCGCACATAACGCGTCGTTTGATGTCCACATTTTACATCATGCGTTGTCGCTTGTGACCGAGCCGGCGAGCGTCGATTTCTTGTATTTCGATACAATTCAATATACAGCGCCGTTTTGCCGAGAAATCGGTACGTCATTAGCGGAGCGTTTAGCGCATTTTGATATTTCAGCAAAGCAAATGCACAATGCGCTTGCTACGGCTGAACTTATTATACAAGCGACACACCTTGCAAATGTGAAGAGCGTCGAGCAATATTTATTGCAGCATCAAGTGGCGACGAAAAAATTTACGGAATTGCTTGTAGAAGGGGCAACCGACCAGCACGCACCGCAGTTGTCTGAGGAGCAAAGCATCGCGTTAATTGCGAACATTTCGAGCGAGGCACAGCACATTTTGCGTGACGTGTTATATCAAAATATTTACCATAGTCGAGAAAATTACGGCGTACTCAGTAGCGAGCATTTACAGGAGCTGTTTGATTTAAACATCTTTTTACATGCGGTCGATGTCGCGGCGCAGTTTGATCCGTTTGGGCGCAATGAATTAAACGACAAAATCGTGCCGCTCAACGTGGAAGGCTTCAAAAAGAACTTCAGCAAAGAGGCGCTAGTCGAATGGGCATTGGCGAAAATACCGAATGAAATTGCGTCGATTACAGCAAACAGCGTCGTCGTGACGTTGCATCCGAGCTTTACGAACGCAAAGAAAAAGCTATACACGCATTTGAAGAAAAAATGCGAGCATAGCTTTAGTTAAACCGAAAAAACACTAGCAGAGATTTTTCTCCACTAGTGTTTTTTTCGTTACACTTTGAAATGTTTAATCACGTCGCGTAAATGCTCCGACAGCTCGGCTAACGAGTTGTTGGCGACACTTAGTTCTTCGATTGATGCGTGTTGCTCCTCGCTCGCTTGGCTTGATTCGATGGCGCTTGTGGCCGTCGTTTCAGCAAGGTGCGCGATTGTGTCCGCATGTGTTGCCACGAGTTGCTGGTACGTTCGTAAATGCACCATTTCCGCATTCGTTTCGTCGATATGTGCGGCGACTTCCTCAATCATTTGGGCAATGTCATCAAATGCGACTTGTACCGCAGTTGAGCGTGTTAGCCCTTGCTCCACGCTTGTCGTCTCCTGCTGCACCGACGTCACAACCATCGCCATTTGTGAGCGAATGTGCTGCACCAGTGCGGTAATTTGCGTTGCTGATTTACTTGATTGCTCCGCTAAGCTACGGACTTCCTCGGCTACGACCGCAAAGCCTTTGCCGTGTTCGCCTGCCCGTGCCGCTTCAATCGACGCATTTAAAGCAAGCAAGTTCGTTTGATCGGCAATTTGCGTAATGAGCCCGACGATGCCTTCGATTTCAAGCGATGTTTGCTGTAGCTCGACTGCCGCGCTTTCTGTTTGCTTCGACGTTTTCGCAATCGCATGAATTTGTTCGTTGACGCTTTGTACAGCTTCTGCGCCGACGACTGTTTTTTCTTTCGTTTGCTGAGACAGCGACGCCATTTGCAAGCTGTTCGTTTGAATTTGCTCGAAATTTTGCTCCAGCTGTGTCATCGCCGTGCGAATGTTTTTCGTTTCGTCTACTTGCTGCTGTGCCGTCGTATAGTTTGTTTCGGCTAAGCTCGTTAAACGAACGCTCATTGCGGCCGTGCCTTGTGCTGTTGCAGATACTTCCTCGGCGCTCGCAGACACTTGCTCACTTGACGATGCCGCTTCTAGTACGACCGTGCGCAGTGCTTTTTGCATATCGTTTAAGCTCAGTGCCACTTCACGAATTTCATCTTTTCGCGCAATGCTTAACGGCTCGCCTGTTAAATCACCCGTTGCGATTTGTTTCGCACGAGTAGTTACAAGCTGTAGGCGTGTCACGATGCTATGTGAGAAGAAATACGCAATCGTAAGCGCAACTGCTAATACGAGTATAGCAAGTACAATCGATGTTGTGCGCGTGCTGCTCGCCATGTCCGCGTTTGCATCCGCGATTACTTTCATGTCTGCTGTATGTACTTCTTTTACTTGCTGGAACGTTTGCTGTACGCTTTCGAAATACGGACGAATGTTTTGAATGCCGCTCGTTGCATCTGCCCAACGTTTTTCTTCAACGTACGCAATGTTTTTTATAATTTGCTGCTCGAACGCTTGGAACGCATCGTTAAACTCCGTCAATGCTTGTTGCATATTCGTCGTTTGCGCAGCTTCCTCTAGCTTGGCGATTGTTTCATCAATCAATTGTAGATTCCCTCGCGCACTCGTCACCGCTTCACTATTTTGATATAACACGGACGATACCATATGTACGCGTGTATTTTCGATGCGTGTACCAAGTTCAATCAAATCAATCGATGGCTCTACCCCAACCTCGTAAATTGTTTCACCGTTCGTACGGATATTTTCCATACGAGTGAATAAAAATGTCGTCAATGATACGAATAATATAGAAACAATTAAAAAACATATGAATAATTTACCGAATAACTTCACGTCTACACCTCTTTCATCCTCTTTATATTATTATACTAGAAAAATCAATTCAACCTTTATGCATTCATTTTTCTGGCAAAGAAAAAAAACCATTCGAAACAATGAAGTCTCGAATGATTTTTCCTGCGCTCTTTTACCAGTCATCGCCTACTTCTTCAACCGATAATTTCCCACCCGTCTCACGCACCGCTAAAATATACTCACGTCCGCTTGCCGCCTCAATGAATAGAAGTGCATCTTCCGGCTCTGGTCCAATAACTGTTAGTGCTAACGTATCGTTGCTCACGCGCTTTGCCACGACATTGCCCATCACTTCAATCGATTGAATATTCACCGAAAATGGCAGCTTCACGTTTTGCGTATACGACGTAAAGAAACCATCCATAAATTCAATCGATTTCACTCCGTAGTTCGTCAGCTCGTCATCGACAATTAACATCGCATTATGCTTTTTGAAGTCAATCGCGGCTTTCGTACCATCCGTGCCAAATAACTTTTGTAGCTGCGCAAGCGTCCAATCGTCGCCAAATGATACCGCGTCCCAGCCAAGCGTTTCGTTAATTGGGAAGTAGTATAATTTTTTGTCACTTACTAACGCACCGTCTACTAAAATGTCGCCTGTGTCTGCCATTTCATAATGATAATTAAGTGCCATATTGCTGTTTGGTGTATTAAAAATCACTTCGCCAAGACCATTGAAATAATATTGCACTGTACGCGTTACATCTTGCCCCTCGTATGTGCCGCGCAGCGTTAATGTCACGATGTTATTGACACCAATCGAATCCGTCAATGCTAGCACACCGTTCGAATGAATTGCCGCTTCCTCATCGGTTGCGCCCGTTTGCGTTTTATATGTCACACTCTTAAATGTATCAATTTTAAATGCCGCAAGTGGCACGCGCACGGTCGTTCCTGAAATTTGATCTAAATAAACGACGCCGTTTGTATGAGCGAAAAAGTACGCCGCTGTTGTTCGCGGATGCCCAAATAACGTTTTGCCTTCCACATCGACAATTTCAAAAAAGTCGCCTGGGTTTTGATTCGTCGATTGCACCACTTGCAGCATACCATTTGTTAGCTTCGGTCCAATTTCACTCGTCGCATCGACAATACGCGTAATGGACTGTAGCCCTAAGTCACTCGCTGTATACGTGCCTGGAATCGGTGCAATTGGTGTTTCTTCTACTTCCTCTTCATCTAACAGCTCAATGATGCGATACATAAACGACGCAAAATGTGAACGCTTTACGTTGTTGTTCGGGTTAAACGTCGCCGCATTCGATAAGCCGAGCGCGTTAAATGCTTGAATGATGTCCTTCGTTTCCGCTTTTGCCTTCGCTAAGTCCGTTACGTTCGTCGGCTTGCCTTTTGCCATCGTCACTAAAACATTCGTGTCTTTCTCCACCGCATCGACTAAACGGCTTAGTACAAGTACCATGTTTTGACGATTCATGACGTCGCGTGGCTTTAGCTGTCCGTTTGAGCCGTTAAAAATGCCGTAATCTTTGACGACTGCGGCTAGCTGAATGAGCTCCTTGTCGCTGCCTGTTACTTTAATGTCGCTGTAGCGCTCCTTCGTTAACGCATCAGCTGGAACAGTCGCATACCCTTCTTTGACTAAGTAACGCCCTAAAATTTTCACGACTTGCGCTCGCGTAATATCACGCGCTGGGCTAAATGTTGTCGCCGTCGTGCCGTTAATAATGCCTAGCTCATGTAGCGATGTAATTTCCTTTTGTGTTGCTTCGTCATATGACGCAATATCTGTAAATGTTGCGGCTTGTGCAATTGGTGCTGCTGCGACGATTACTGCTGTCGCAAACGTTGCCGCCCATAAATGTTTTTTCATTACGTAAAGCACTTCCTTTCATTATTCCCTCATTATATCGGACAATTTTTTGCTTTGCTATAGGCGCATGTTCGCACATAGACGAACGAAAATGCTGTGTACTAGCTTATGCTGAAACGACTGCATCGTCAAATAAATCGGTTTGATTGCATAAAAAAAGCACCCTACAAAAGTAGAGTGCTTCATTTAACGAACTTAAGTTTAATTGTAGAAAGTGAGGCTCTTCACCATAACTTGGGA
>JAXJTE010000171.1:0-6332 GCA_036309765.1 Caryophanon sp.
AAGGCGAGTACAGGTGATAACACACTTGGCGGCATGGACTTTGACGAGCGCTTAGTGCAATGGTTAAACAAGCAGGTGAAGCGTAAAAATAACGTCGACTTATTAAACGACGGCTCACCAGAAGAGCAGCTGCAAAAGTATGCGCGCATTAAAACGGAAGCGGAACAAGTAAAGATCGCGCTATCGTCAAATAAAACGGCGCAGTTTAACTTACCATTTTTAACGATGCACGAAGGAATGCCGATTTCGGTGATGGAAGAAATTACGCGCGAGGAGTTTGACGACATTACACGCGATTTAGTAGAAAATACGCTGAAGCATGTAGACCGTGCGCTAGAGGAAGCAAAATTAACAATCGGTGACATTGGTGAAGTCATTTTAATCGGTGGCTCAACGCGCATTCCTGCCATTCAAGCGTGCGTCGAGGCGAAGTTTAACAAATCAGCGCGTAAAGACATTAACCCAGACGAAGCGGTGGCACTTGGCGCGGCAGTACAAGCGGCGATTAAAACAGGTGAAATTAGCCAAGCGGACGGTTTAATGGTCATTGACGTTTGTCCGTACTCAATCGGCACAGACGTAACACGCATCGTTAACGGTGAGAAGGTGCGCGGCTGCTTCGATGAAATTTTAGCGGCGAACACACCAATTCCAACGAAAAACACGAAAATTTACCGCACCGTGCGCGACAACCAATCGTTTGTGACAATCGGTGTGTATCAGCACGATGGTGTCGGCGATTTCGTACAAGACGAGCTGCGCGTATCGAAGGAAGACATTATTTTAGACGGCGTGCCAGCAGGTCCACAAGGTTCACAAGCCATTAGCGTCACGTTTGAATACGACATTAACGGCATTTTAAACGTATCTGCTGAAATTATGAGCACAGGCAAGCGCATTACATCAGCGATTGATACACAAACAGGCGTAATGTCAGAGGCAGAAATTAAAGAATCGACGCGCCGCCTAGAAGAAGCGTGGAAAACATCGGCATTATACAATGACGTGAAGCCGACGATGACGCGAGCAGAGCGTGTATTAGCGGACTTAACAGTGGAAGCGGCAACGCGTGTGGAAGGCATTTTAGCAAACTTACGTCAAGCGTTACAGCAAAATAACGAGCAAGAAGTATGTCGATATGAAAGTGAACTAGCTGACTTATTAATTGAACTAGTGTAGGTGTCACACATGAAACGATACGAACAAGCCGTTGCACTCATTCAGCAAGAGCACTATAGCGAGGCGTATGAGCTACTAAAAGCGTTGCTACATGACGGCTATCAGCACGACGACATGAAATGGGCAATTGGCTTAACGAGTATTTTTTTAGGCAATCCATTCCAAGCAATTACGTATTGGCAGCAGCTACAACAGCCAGAACGCTTTCACGCCGCTGAAAAAATCGAGCAAGTGAAGCGCGTGCTACCGAAATATGAGCAGCTGTACACAAGCTATAACGAAGCACTCGATTTACTGCAAGCTGGCAACGAGCAAGAGGCATGGGCGAAGTTTAAGCAGCTCATGGTGTTTGACGATGCCATTCCACTTGAGGTGTATGAAGGCTACGTGCAATGTGCGCTTCTTGTCAATGCAAAGACACAGCTCAATAGCACGTTGGCAAGCGCACCACGTTATGTACAGCAGCATGCCGCAATCAAAAAAATGCAGCAGCTCGCCGCGTACGAGGAACAGCAGCAGATGAAGCAGCTTCAGCAATCACAGCAAGCGGTGCGCAAAAAGCAGCGTGGATTGGTGACGACAACAGCTAGCTTAGCGGTTGTCAGTGCAGCGCTTCTGTTGTTAGCGGTGCTGCCAGATGCGAGCAAACCGACCGTTATTGAAGCAGAACCGAAGCCAATTGTCGAAGCGAAGGAGTTAGTAATTGCACAAACAGAGGCGCAAGCAGCGGAGCTTACACGCCTTCAGCAGCAAATCGAACAGCTTGAGCAAAAGCAGCAGCAAATGGAAGAGGAGCGCACGATTTTAGCGCAAGTGGGCATGCCGGTTGAGGCGTTAATGGACGATGCGCGCCTTCAGCAATACGAGCGCGGCTACGAGGCATATCGTCAAGGCGACTTCGAGCACGCAATCACATCGCTTGAGACGAGTATTACGCAGCAGCCAGATGCGTATTACGTAGACGATGCGTTATACTTTCTAATTCAAGCAAAGCGCAAGCTAGACACATCAGACGTTCATACACTATATGAGCAGTTTTTACAAAGCGACTCGACGCACGTGATGACATCACCGTATTACGATGACGTTATGCTGCAATACGCCGCGCTGCATGTGAAAAACGGTGAAACGGCTGAGGCGAAAACGTGGCTGACGAACATTACCGCCAATTATGACGGGGAATGGACAGCAGAAGAGGCGAAGCGTATGCTTACAGAGTTGTAAACAGAATCGAAAAAATCGGACACGCTTTTGTAGGCGCGTCCGATTTTTTTATTAGTTTTTTAGGTCTGTTGATACGCCATTTTTATACATAGAAAGCCATGATTTTTAGCACCCAAGCTGAAATAAATGCTGTATATTCGTGGCATGGAGCGTACGGCGAGACTCTTTGGGGAAAAGCTCGTGACTCATGATTCAACATCGTGTTTGCCGCCGATCCCCAGGAAAGCGAGCCGCAATACACTCCTTCAATTAACTGGCTAATCAACACGCTTGTTAGTTTTTATGTTATTTAATCGTAAACTGCTTTTTCGTAAATTGCTCAAGTGAAACGTTTGATGATGATTTTACATCTTTTACCCAAAGTGTGTACGTTTCACCAGGTGTATACGGTGTAACCGGCATGAGCTGCACGCTTTTGCTGTTCGTTTGCGCGACGTAATAAAGCATTGGCACAATTTCACCTTTTGCATTCGTCACGTACATCGTTTGCTGTTTGATCGTTTGGACGTTGACGTTTGTGTTGAACGTAACAGTCCATACTTTATCCGGTGCGATATCAGTCTCTTTTGGCTGCTCGACGTAGTTGCGGACGATGATTTTTTGTGTCGCGCTGAAATTGTTGTACGTTGCTGTAATTGTCGCCTCGCCAGCGCTTACACCTTGTAGCTTGCCAGCGATAAATGTTGCGACGTTCGAGTTCGATGACGACCATTTCACATCGGTATTGTTTAACGGTTGTTGTAAGCCGTCGCTAAAAACGTGCGATGCTTGTAACGTTTGCACGTCATCAATACCGATGATCGTTTGCTCGGGTGTGATTGCAATGCCTGCTAATTGACGTTTTGGCAATTGCTCAGCGTTATAAAGCGTGTTTCCTGTAAATAAACGTCGATTATCCGTTGTCATAATTAATAAGTTCGTATTTTGCGTACTCATTTCGGCAACGGCTGTTTGAGTTGCTAGCTCGAAAATAATCGTTTTGTAGTTGTAACGGTCATTAGACGGCGCGCCTTTTAGCAGTAAATATTGATTGTCTGGGCTAACGGCGAAGTTATAAATATCGTAAAAGTCATATTTAAATTTCCCGCTATGCAGAGGCGTTTCTTTATACTGCTCTTCTACATTTAATGTCGCAATTGTGATTGGAGCATCCCCGGCATATTTAGGGCGGTACACGCGATAAAGCGTTTTGAAATCTGGGCTATATTGCACATAAACATTTGCAAAGTCTGCTAGCTGACCGTCGTATGTAATCGTGCGAACATAGTCGCCTGTTGACGCTTGGCGAATGATGATTTCCCCATTTTCAAAGCTAATGGCAATTTCGTCGGTTTTAGCGTTGTATGCGAAATTGCTCGCACGATTCGTTAAGCTAAACGAATCTTTCATTGTGCCATCTTTGTTGAAAATGATGAGATGGTTCGGTTTTAATACATAAATGAAATCCCCATTTTGGCTGTATGTGGCGTTTAACACACTGCTCGTATCTAACGTTGGCACTTCGAAATCTTGTGTAGCAGAGGTAACATCTACTTGCACGATGCGATGGTAAGCACTAATTAATAGTTTTTCCCCATTTTCGCTAAACATCATATTTTGAATACTATCAGTTGCCGCCTTAAATTCTTGAATAAGGCTAAGCGAAGATGTATTCCATAACAGCACATTACGCGAATTGCTTGTTGCTAAATATTTTCCATTTGGGCTAAATGCGGCTGAGCTTGCGGAACTACTACCTGCATTTCCAATCGTCGGCAATTTGTATAAACTACTATCAGCTTGTACAGTTTGGAACGTTGGGGCAAATGTGCTGACAATGAAAATAATTGCTACTAAAACTTTCATGAATCGTTTCATTTGAAATCCTCCTTAAAACAAAATATAAATATACACTTTCCGATCATGGCGAGCCATGCTTTCTTATTATATACAATAAATTGGATCGTGTTAATGCTATGTATAAATTCGGGTTGTTGACCAAAATAGGTTGTTGATCGTTCTTTCATTACGGCGGACGCTTTTGGCGGGCACGACCTCAACTAATTTTTGTCGAGTGAGATCGCCAAAAAGCTTGCCTCGATGTGAAAGCCTGACTAATAAAACATTAAAATACATTTACGGTCTATACAGTATGAAAAGTTATCAGGTCTGTTGATTAGCTACTTGTATACAGCTGAATCGGTTGTTTTCAGCAGCAAAAATGAGATGAAGGCAGTATTGTAGTGGCATGGAGCGTGCGGCGAGACTCCTTGGGGAACAGCTCGTGCCTCAAGACCCCGTAAGCCGCGACGCAGGAGCGGTGCGGAGGCTTGAGGAAGGCGATTAGCGCCACGTCCATGTGGCATCGCCTTCATGACCAACATCGTGTTCGCCGCCCAGCCCCAGGAATTTATCTGCCTCGAGTAATCGCAGAGGCAAAGCGAGCCGCACTACGCGAAATGCCAGTTGAATGGCTAATCAACACGCTTGAAAAGTTATGCTACATTCGCTAAATGCCTTCAAGTGAGACAACAAGCAAATACGCATTAACAAAATACAAGCCAAAAGACCTTGTTTTGAAAATAGAGAACAATCTAAAGTTACAGTGCACGTTGAATCATGTATAATGACTATACGTTGTGATGAATAAATATTTTTCACTTCCATTCATGACAAATTTGTAGTATTTTACATAGTGCAATTACGTTATGTGCGTAATGAGGTGTGCTTTTGTAACTTTGTTCGATATAATATAGATACATAAAAATGTTGGAGGAACTGTATGAAGAACGCTTTTTTTATAACGGGGTTGGCAGCGTTATGCATATTGACAGCTTGCCAAGGTGAGGAAGTGAACGTAAAGGAGCAGCAAGCGATAAAGTTAAATGCAGGTGATGTTCCAGCACGTTATACGATTTATCAGGAGAAATATGAGGAAGCGCTTGCACATGTCGTCATGTTAGAGCGTGAGTTACAAAGCGATGAAATTGAGGAGCTAAAGGCGCATTATGGACAGCGCGTGACGATTTGGAAAGATTATATGAATGAGCTGTTAGGTGAGTTGAAAATTAGTACGTCTGAGGAGCAATGGGCGCAAATTTTTGCACAGCAGGAACGTTGGTATCCACAAATGGAAACGGTTTCGAATGAAGCGGCAGCGAATGCACGTTCTAATATGGAGATTATAGCGTACTTAGAAAAAAAGGAAGATGCGATGCAAATTCGAGCGCGTTATTTGCTTGATGAATACTATTTCAAACGACAGCTTCCATAAGCAAATGAGTAGCTATTTTGTACTGCTGTTAGTATACTTGTCGCAGTACATGAAGATTTTGGAGGGAATATATTGAGTATTTATCACTATGTAGTAAAAAAACCGACTGGTGAAGAAACAACATTGGAGGCGTATCGTAATGATGTGCTGTTAATTGTAAATACAGCAAGTCAATGTCAATTTACATATCAATACGAAGATTTGCAAAAGCTGTATGCAAAATATGCGGCACAACGTTTTACAGTTTTATCGTTTCCTTCGAATGAATTTGGAGAGCAAAATCCTGAAGATAGCGTGGCGACAGCGAGCCAATGTATGCTACAGTATGGCGTAGAATACCCAGTATTTGAAAAAATTTGCGTGAATGGATCAAACGCACATCCGTTGTATCAGCATTTAAAGCAGGCAGTTGCATATGAGCCATTGCCGCGCAACACGATGCAAGAAAAGATGTTGTACAATTCGATTCAAGAGCATTACCCAGACAATTTATTAGGTAACAATATTCGCTGGAATTTCACGAAGTTTTTAGTAGATCGTGCAGGCAATGTCGTCAAGCGTTTTGAGCCGAATACATCAATGTTAGACGTAGAAGCAGCGATTGCGGAGCTACTATAGTTACATAAGCAGTGAAAGAAGGTGGAGAGACTTCTTTTGCTGCTTATTTTTTGTCGTG
>JAXJTE010000172.1:0-1637 GCA_036309765.1 Caryophanon sp.
AAACGGTGATTAACAATGTCTTTTTTCCAAATACGCCCAAAATCAAACTCGCTGTCCGCAATTTTGTGCGTCATCAAAATCTAGATAAATCGGCCATTATTGATCGACTATGTGTTCAATTGTAAAGTTCAACTTATATATCGATAAATTTTCATAATTTTTATCTTGCTTTTTAGCAGCTTGGTCAAACTCTCTATCAATTTTCGAATATTCCCAATGATTTGTGTAATAAATGAGCCCAAAATCATCAAATAAATATGCACTCTTCCCTTTAATTAAATCATCATTTGTATATATGGCTAATTCTAATTTCTCCTCGTTTATATTAATCGTAAATTTTTTCGTATCGTATAATACGTCATTAATTTTAAATCCTGTTGTACTTTCAAAAAGCTTTGTATCATACCAAATATTAATGCCTTTGTTCGTTCGGTAAATTAAAATTGATTCCTTCTCACTGCTATATTGCTTTAAAAAACGCTTTCGTATTGATTTTAAAACCGTCGTCTTCCCTACACCATTTTGCCCTGCAATCGCCGTCACCCACTGGACATGCTCGCCCCAATAGTTCGGCAAATAGTTTTCATTGCGCTTAATGTTCAATGACTTCGTTTTCTCATCGTAATGAAACGAAAACTCCCCGTTAAAATTCAAATTACAGTTTACAAATTGGTCTTGGCTGTTCGCTAAAAAATAAAGTAACATTCGCTCACACTCTTTCCGTATAATCCGTTTGTTCTTTATTTCTCGTTAGCATTAGTATTCCCCTTCTAAATTTGTAAACTGTTTTACTTTACGACATTGCCATTGCATGTTTACTACGCTGCACAAGCTTTGGCGCAGCGAGCAGCAATGCATTGAAACCGATTATGCATACAATCGTCGTCGGAATCATCGGTGTTGCGTTGTACACAATCGAGTAAATCCAAACGTTTTGCCCGTTCGCATACATCGAGAAAAAAATAACACCTGAAACGACGTGAACGATGAATTTGCAAAAGCATGCAAAGAGTAGCCCGATTGCTACTGTAAACTGCATGCGTCGCTTTTTTCGTGTGCGCAGCGCCTCATGAATCGGCTTGTTACAAAGCGCAATGAGTCCGATGACGATATTTGATAAACAATGGTCTAAAAACACTTGTGCCCAATGATACACCGTCACGCCCGTTGCAACATCGACTAAGCCAACGAGTAGCCCCGTCGTACAGCCTGCAACGAAACCCCAGCGAACGGCGATGAGCGCAATCGGAATGATCGCTAAACTCACGCCGCCTCCTTGTGGCATAAAATCAATCGTTAGTTTGTCGAGTATACTCGCCATGCTTGCAAACAGCGCCATTTCAATGTACATCGATAATTTTGTTTGTCGCATGTTTTCCTCTCCTTTCTCGTATTCACGAAAGAAAGAAGGATAGAACGCAAAAAAATCGACACCAGGACAGAGCCTGACATCGAATTGAAGTCGGTTTCTATCCACATCCCTACGCAAGTACTAACTTACAGGTTCAAAGAGTCAGTGCAATCGTGCACAATCTCAGCCGACGATTTCGGCCCCTCCTGTGGTTTAATATTGTTTTAACCTATTTCATCTTAACAAATAATTCGAAAAATTCAAATACTTTTATCAAATTTGTTGT
>JAXJTE010000173.1:0-5628 GCA_036309765.1 Caryophanon sp.
AAAACAGCAGAAGCCCGCAATCAAAGACACCTTCTTTCGAAAATTTGTATAGCTCTCCGATAAAATCCCTCAAAAAAAGAGCATTCAACATTAGAAAAACAAAAATCGGCTTGGATTTAGTTAGTCATGAATAATTCAGGTTTTCATATACATACTTCACGATGTTTATTAAATAAGATAATTTTATTAGTAATAAAAGATTACATTATGGTATTTTTAGTTTTTAATTATTTGTTAACATAATCTATTCTACACATATTGTTGGACATAATATGGCTATCTATAAAAGTGGTTTCAATTTTATAAGAGTTTAATCAATTTTATAATTACAAATTCTCAACATAAACACGAATAAAATCAAAACAGATTATACATTTTGATTGAATTTGATGTCTTTTATCATATTGTCTTAATAAAACTTCAATCAGATGTTTAAATGTTAGTTTTTTGTGTGATATATCGATTTATGAAATTAACAGGTCTGTTGATTATCCATTTTTATACAGTGGAATGCATGATTTTTAGCAGCCCAGCTGAAATAAATGCTGTCTATCAGTGGCAAGGAGCGTACGGTGAGACTCCTAGGGGAACAGCTCGTGCCTCAAGATCCCGTAAAGCGCGACGCAGGAGCGGTGCGGAGTCTTGAGCCGAGTCCCAGGAAAGCGAGCCGCAATACGCTTCTGCCAATTGATTGGCTAATCAACACGCTTGTGAAATTAACTCAGTTAACAGTGTTTATAACAAACGTATTATAATTACGTTAAAGTGAAAAAAGAATTATAAAGGAATTGTATGATAGACTGAAATAATATAGAAAGAACTATCTGCTCGAAGTAATCTGATGATGTTAGCACAAAAATGCTATCAAGGAAATTACAATTTCTTGATAGCATTTGCTTTGATTCTATATTTTCTTAATTACGGCAACAAATATTTCGGCTCGGCGTACCAGCGTGTGATTAGTTGCTTGTAATCGTCGTATTCTTTCCAAGAGCTGTCATGTTCGTTGCGATTGCCGCCTGCGACGAATGTTGTCGCAAGTGGTGTGAAGCTTTTTGTCGTTGTGTTAAAGTCGAACGTCCAAGTGGAAATGCCTTTTGCGTTCGCTTCGTCGTATACGTAGTCGTCGATGACAAATTGCATGCGTTCGCCGACAACTTTGACATTCGCTTGATGAATGTTAGCGATTGGCTCGCCGCTATGCTTGAATGTGTACGTACCGTTGTTTTCGTGACAAACGGGCGCATTGTCGTCACAGTCAGCTGAAAACGTCGTGCGGTATTTTTTCGATAGCATAATGGCAGCTTTGACACCTTCGAACGTGACCGCGTTGGCAGTGCGGTACATCGTGGGCTCGCCTGCATATTGAATTGCAGTTGCGTTCACATAGCTTTTCGTCGTTGGATCAAATTGCTTCAACGAATGTTTGAAATAAATTTTTCGGTTGTCGTCTGTATGGCGCGTCGTTTTTGTGACGTATGATTTGACAGCGCCAAGATGAATCGGTGTACCTTCGCGTTTCACTGTCGATTTTGCGACTTTTTTCGTAACGAGCAAGTCGGTTTGTACGTAGCCGCCGAGTGTACCAGCTTCAACGTATGACCAACCGCTTGCAGATGGGTACGCTTTTACTTCTGTACCTTTCGTTAAAAAGAAGGCGATGCGTCCGTCTTTGCTATGTGGGCGATCACGAAGCGCGAGCCCTTCCACAGTGACGTATGATGTTACGGGCTTGATCGCATTCATAACAGAGGCTGTTACAAATCCAATCGTATCGCCGTAACGGATAATGCGCCAACCGCCTGGTAATGTTCCGTATGATTCAACGACTGTGTTTGCAGGTAATGTGAGCAATGTGTTCGCTGTACGATAAGCGCCGTCTTTTACAACGAGCTTTGATTTCGATGCGCGCGGTGTTGGCGGAATGCGCGTTAAATATGAATCCGCTACATCGTCCGCATGTGAAATTTTCGTGTTGAAATAAGAACTAGCACGGTAAACGTATGCATCTTTTTCGAATGTGCGCACGTTGCCGTTACGGTTCATCGTAAATCGATCTTTTACTTTTAAAATGGTGAATGTCGGCTCGTATACAGCGATGTTCGATGCGATGACGTCACCGAGCTTTGTTAGGTCGACGTAGCCTTCCATGCCGTTTGCGTACACGGAGCCATCGAGTACTGTAACGTGCTGACCTTTCGTTAATATTTGAATCGTTTTGGCATCTGCCGCGTCCGATTGTTTCATTGGCAATGTGTCAGTTGTAACAAGTCGTACTTCGTTGGCGTTTGCCATTGCAGGTGCAACGACGATACAAAGTACGGTGAAGAGAATGCTAATAATGAGTTGTTTCATGATGTTTTTTCCTCCTTTTGATGCCGTACTGACGGAGCAAACGCAAAAAAGTTTCATTTTTTAGAAAAACTTTTTTAAGTATGTAAAAATGTAATAGGAAATTCAAGGTAGGTATTGACTTCAATGTTAACGTCAAATTGAGTGTTTGAGTATATTTGCTCAAACACCTTTTTCGTTTGATCTATACGACCTATATCGCTACAATGAAACGTATGTGAAATAGAGTGGAGTGAGAAGTAATGAAGTGGCAGTTTTCAAAAATTCCGAACATTGAGGAATCGAATTTCAATAAAGTGCTAGAGCGTTTTTACAGTTTAGGTGTAGCAGGGCTGACGCGTGAAAACATTCAAAACTCGCTGGACGGGCGTTTGCCAAACAGTGAGGAGCCGGTCGTTGTAACGATTCAGCTCGGCATGATGAAGCTAGCGCACATTCCAGGCATTGAGGAAATTGTGACGCGCATTAACAGTTTAGAAGGGCGCAATAGTTATACGAAAGAAACGATTGCGCATATGAAAGCGTCGATGCTAGATGAGGAAGTGCGTTACATTTCGTTTGAAGATGCGCATACGAAAGGATTGACCGGCGCGAAGTACGGACAAAGCAACAATCCAGAGCATACGTGGGGCATTTATGCGTATAACAAAGGTGTGCATTTTGAAGAAAAAGATGAAGCATTTGAAGCATCGCGTGGTGGCTCGCACGGTGTCGGAAAAATTGCATCGAATGCGGCATCGGATTTACATTTAATGTTTTTTGCGAACTGTGATGCAAATGGAGAGCAGCACTTAGGTGGCACGATTCAATTAATTGAGCATTATTATAACGATGCGTATTACCGTTCGACAGGTTATTTTGCGAAGCTGGAACAGACGACGTTTATGCCGTATGAAAATACGTACGGGCATGTGTTTGAAAAAAATACGCGTGGACTTAAAATTGTCATTCCGTTTTTACGAGAAAGCTTTTACGACGAAATAGAGGTCATTCGTGCAGTGTGCGATAGTTTTTTCATTGCCATTTTGCAGCGAAAGCTCATTGTGCATGTGAACGATTTAACGATTGATGCGACGTCGATTGAGCATATTGTGAAGCAGGAGCAATATTATGAACAGCGCGTGCCGATGATGAAAAAAGTGTTTACGCCGCTTTACGTCAATACGTTTATGACGAAGGAGCCGCGCACAATTACGATTCCGCATCGTGACACCGCTTTGACGTTTCAGCTATATTTCCAATACGACGAGCAAATTGCGAAAGGTCGCGTCGGCATTGTGCGTACAATCGGCATGAAAATTGAAGATTTTGCGGCAAAAAACAATGCGACGAAGCCTTATAATGCAGTATTGATCGGTGGGACTGAGGAAGATACGTATTTAAAGTCGCTTGAAAATGAATCGCATACGAAAATTTCAAGTGAGGGTTTAAAGGATCCGCAGTTAAAGCGCGAGGCGAACAAGTTTATTCGATTACTGACGAAGGAAATTGTGCAAGTGATTGAGGAAGAAATACGCCGTCGAAATCCTGTTGATGGGCAAATGAATACAGCGGACGTACTATATACGACGGAAATTGATTTTAAAGAGAACTTGGCGAAATCTTTTGGCAAAGTGAAAATTCAAAACGGCTTAAACGTCGTGACGAGTCATAACGGTGAGGCGGACGATACAGCACCAGGAAAGGAAAAGCGCAAGCCGCGTGAAAAGAAAGCGCGACCGACGAACGCATCGCCTACAGGTGTACGCCGCACGAGTAAGGCGAAACATGATGGGGACGGAAAGGCGGAGGAGCAAGAGCCGCTCGATCAATATCAAATTAATGCATACCGCGTCGAGCGTTTGTTGCTGTCAAATGAGGAATACATTCGCATTAATTTACAAGGCAATGAGGAAGTTGGCAATAAAAAGTGGTGTAACATTAAGCTGAACGTCATTGATGGTATGGGGAAGGAATGTGTCGGCGAGTTTGATTTATTGCAAAACTATGCACATGTCGAAGATGCTTCTACCGAAAAACCGTGTGAAATTACGCGCGATGTCATTAAAGGTGTACCGATTGAGCGTGGTATCGTGTCGCTGCGGCTTTCGTTATTACCAACATATAACCGCACATTAAAATTTGTTTATTACGTAGAGGTGTAAGCACATGATTTATAAACAGGATGCCAATTTTCCATATCCGATTCTTTCGTCGACATCGTTTTCGTATGAGGAAAGTGATTTTACGTTAAAGGTGACATTTGAGGAGGACGGTGGACAATACCGTTTTTACTTTGAGCCAACGATGACGTCTCATTTTTTAGAGCGCTTGTTGCATGAAGGGCGCGCGCAGTACATCGTCGTCATTCAATCAAAAGATACAAAATTTTTCCCACTCTCGTTAAACGATTTATTTGTCGCGTTACCGAAGCAGCGCATGTCATTGTCTAACCGCACGTCGATTCAGCTACAAATTGTCGCAACAGATGCGATTGCATTTCATACAAATGACGAGCTTAGCGCATTTTATGATCGCTTGAAGTCGTCCATTACGGTGCCAAAACATGCGATGCTCGGCTATTCAAACATCGTGACGTTTGAAGGGGGAATGAAAAATCCGCTACAGCTTTTTGAAAAGCGGCTTGATCCAACGTTGCCATGTGCGATTAAATTTGAGCTTGGAGCAGAATGCATCATTATTCATTTCCGCAATGAGCAAATGCAGTTCCAATTTGTCTCAAAAGGTAGTGCATTTTTAAATCCGTATTTGTATACAGGGCTGCGCATCGCACTGCACCGCTTCGTCGAGACATATGCAGAGGACGATATAGTCGATATTACGAACATGACGCCGCCAGAAGATTTACTCGATTTTAAACTGTATACGTTAATGCGTAACAAATCGGTACGCGAGCTAACGATCGATGAATTAGATGAAGTCATTGCGCGCATTTCACATGAGCTCATTGAAAAATACGTTGCCGCTGTGCAGGAGGCGATTGCGAATGAAGATTAAGTTATTACATGAAGGCTATAAAAAGGCCGAAAAGCTATATGAGGCGGTTGTCGCAGGAGAGCTCGATGAATCGTTTTTTTCAGACTAGGTCGATACGTTGCCGATAGCGCCTGATTTTCCGATTTATATGGCAAAAGGGCTTGAGTCGAAAAAGCGCGAAGATTTTTTACAGGCGTTTCATATACTAGGGACGCATTATGTAAACATCGACCGCGACATTCATTTAAATGAACGTTTTTGGCATTCGCTGCTCGTCGGCTATAAGCGCACATATATTAT
>JAXJTE010000174.1:0-3176 GCA_036309765.1 Caryophanon sp.
CAGTCTCACCTTGTATTGGGTGAGTGGATTGAAATAACAAAACTTTGGGTTCTTAAGAATAACGGGTTAGTCTCACCTTGTATTGGGTGAGTGGATTGAAATTGGCTACAGGTTATTACGCTTATACTTTTTTTAGTCTCACTTAGCATTAGGTGATATAAAGTACCAGGTCTGTTGATAAGCCATTTTTGTACAGTGAAATCCATCGTTTTTAGCAACGAAGCTGAACTAAATGCTGTATATTCGTGGCAAGAAGCGTGCGCCGAGCCCCAGAAACGCGAGCCGCAATATGCTTCTGCCAATTGATTGGCTAATCAACACGCTTGATAAAGTACCTTATTTTACGCCTCACCTTGTATTAGCCAAATGAGTTAAGGCTCGTAGCTATACATATCGCGAAATAGCGTCAGTTAAATAGTAGTATGAATGATATAAAAGTTGTACAAAATCCACATGTGATTTTGCGCGATTTTTTTCTTTTTATTGTAATAATTGTGAATATTGTTCTTTTTTATCATAGCGCCTGAGTGATATTGAGTAGTATGATATAAATAAAAGTGATAATATTTTAGTTCAAACTATATACTTCCACTTCTTTGTGCTTATAATTGAAGTATAGAGTAAAGGAGGCGTTTGAATGAATGCGATCGAAGCAAAAGCGCTTGATACAACAATTCAATTTTACGTGGAACAAGCAGCCACGATTAAACAATTATTTAATGACGATGTGGAGATTGTCGTAACGGATCGAAATAAGGTGCTCGAGCAAATACAGTCTGCTGAAATTCCAATCGAAAGCTCAAAAGGACGAACGTTGCAGCCAAATGAGCCGCTTATGCAAGTGATGCGTAGTAAGAAGCCACAAGTGATGTACATACCAAAGGAACTGTACGGTGCGCCGCTCATTGCGACGATGATTCCGTTTCGTAATAAAGCAGGAGAAGTCGTTGGTGGTCTGGCGATTAGTCGCAGTACGTCGAAACAAACGACTTTAACGGAAGTGGCGCAGCAATTTGCACAGTCGTCTGAAGAAATTGCGACATCGACGACGGAGCTAGCCGCTTCTTCTTCTAATTTCATGGAGTATATGAATGATTTATCGAACTCCCAGCACGAAATGAGTGTGCAAGTGGAAGAGACGACAAAAATTTTACAAATGATTAATAGCGTGGCGAAAAATACGCGTGTGCTTGGGTTTAATGCGGGCATTGAGGCGGCACGTGCAGGCGAGTATGGGCGCGGGTTTGGTGTTGTAGCGAAGGAAATTACGCGACTTGCGGACCAAAGTGCAGAGTCGGTGAGTGATATTCATCAGCTGCTACAGGAGTTAAACAGCAAAGTGGAAAACGTTGTGAATATTGTGAATGGGGCGATTGATCTTTCCTCGAATCAGTCATCGATTATTCATGAGATTGCGGAGTCGATTCAAACGTTAACAGCGGGCGCAGAGGAAATTGAAAAGCTCGCGCAAAAAATGTAAGTAAACATGGAAAAAACAGCTTGAACTGGCTCAAGCTGTTTTTTCTTTTTTTGCGTAAACGCTGCGCATAATCGCACAGCCGACGACGCCACCGAGTGATACGCTAATGAACATAAACAAAAAGCCCATCGATGACCAGCCGTCCGTCGTTACGTAATTGATGAGAGCATTCATACCACTAACGAGCGTTAAAATGATAGCAGGCATCCACGAAAATTGTTGCGTGCGCTTGTAACGAAACGATGTGAGCCACGATGCGAGTGCAACGACGAGTGCGAATAAAATGACAAATCCCCACATACAACATTCCCCCTTTTCTACTATTATACTAATTGTTGTCGAAAAATCGCTCAATTCCGATAATTTGTTTTATAATAAATGAGAGGTGAGAAACATGAAAGCAATTTTAATTAAACATTTTGGTGGCGCAGAACAGCTTCAAGTCGGAAACGTTTCGCTGCCATGTATACATGAGCATCACGTAAAGGTGAAGATACAGGCGGCAGGAATTAACCCAAGCGATGTGTATACAGCAACTGGTACATACGCGGTGAAGCCGAATTTACCGTACACACCTGGTAATGACGGTGCAGGAATTGTCGTAGAAGTTGGCGCAGACGTGAAAAACGTGCAAGTTGGTGATCGCGTGTTTGTCGTTGGTGGCAAAAGTAAAGTGTTTACAGGAACGATGGCGGCAGAAATGGTATGTGAAGCAACTGCTGTTCACCCGTTACCTGAGCATATTTCATTTGAGCAAGGGGCAGGGCTCGGTATACCAGCGTTAACGGCGTATCGTGCGCTTGTGGACCGTGCGCAAGTAAAGGCAGGGCAAACGGTATTCATTCACGGAGCAAGTGGAGCAGTTGGTTTAATCGCTGTGCAAATGGCGAAGCATCTCGGGGCGACCGTTATTGGTACCGCAAGTCGTGAAGAAGGAAAAGCACTTGTGAAAGCAGCAGGTGCGGATATTGTACTCGATCACATTACAGAAGAAACGATCGCATCTGTACTCGATGTAACGAACGGTGAAGGACCAGACGTTATCATTGAATTTTTAGCGAACGTCAATTTACAGGCGGATTTAATGCTTGTGAAAAAGCGCGGCGTCATCGTGGTAATCGGCAATCGCGGCGATATTACGATCAATCCACGTCTTATGATGCAAAAGGAATGTGACGTGCGCGGTATGGTGCTATGGAATATGACACAGGATGAGTACGAGGCAGTAACGAGCGGTGTGACGACGATGTTGCAGCAACAAGCATTTGTGCCCATTGTACGTCAAGCATTCCCGTTTGAAGAAGCAAGTGCCGCATTCCAAGAAGTCATTGACGGCACAGGGAACGGAAAAGTCGTTGTAAGGATGGACGGGCTATAAAAAAACGAAGGCGTAAGCGACATGCTTGCGACCTTCTTTTTTTTACAACGAAAACTTCGCAATACGCTTTTGTAGTTCAATTGTCGAGCTGTTTACCTCATTTGCGACGTCGCGTACTTCTTCAATCGAAGCGGCTTGTTGGGAAACAGTTGAGGCGATTTCTTCAAAGTTGTCGGACGCTTGTGCCGCACCGGTCATAATCGCGTGAACAGCTATGCCAATATTTGAGGAGTTGGCATGGATTTGCTGAGACGTTGCCGAAATATCCTCGACTTGATGTGTAATGCCTGTGATCGCATCGGTAATATGTGTAAACGC
>JAXJTE010000175.1:0-6801 GCA_036309765.1 Caryophanon sp.
GGACAATGCCAATCGTTGTTTGAACGGTAACGAATTTTCGCCGCTTCCGATACGATTTGATTCACTGCGGGCATAATGAAGTCGGCAAACTGCATTTCCGCAATTGGACGCTTGCCGTACATCGCCGCACCAATCGCTACCCCCGCAATTGCACTTTCTGCAAGCGGCGTATCGAGCACGCGTGCTTCACCGAACTGCTCATACAAGCCAGCTGTCGCTTTAAACACGCCGCCTTTTTTCCCGACATCCTCCCCGAGCACGAAGACGTTTTCATCGCGCTCCATTTCTTCACGCATCGCTGCTGTAATTGCTTCAATATAGCTCATCATCGCCATGCTTACTCACTCCTCTTTGTAGACGTATTGTAATGCGCTTTCTGGCTCGGCATATGGTGCTGCCTCCGCTTTATCGGTCGCCTCATTTACTTCACGTTTGATATCCGCTTCAAGCTGCGCGGCTAGCTCGTCCGTTAATATATTATGTTCACGTAAATATGCTTCAAAGCGTGGCAACGGGTCGTGCTGCTTTTCATTTGCCAGCTCCTCTGTATCACGGTATTGACGGTGGTCATCATCGGACGAATGCGCCGTTAGTCGATATGTCATCGCCTCGACAATCGTGCCACCTTCTCCGTTTTTCGCACGCGCTACTGCTTGCTGCATGACCTCATATACTGCGAGCGGGTCCGTGCCATCGACGCGCACACCGACCATGCCGTAGCTCGCTGCACGCTCTGCCACTGTTTTTGATGCAACTTGACGCTCAAACGGCACCGAAATGGCATAGTTGTTATTTTCAACGAACGTAATGACTGGTAGCTTATGCACGCCCGCAAAATTGAGCGCCTCGTGGAAGTCCCCTTGATTCGTCGAGCCTTCTCCGAGCGACACGAACGTCACGAATTTTTTGCCGTCCATTTTCCCTGCAAGCGCCATGCCAACTGCGTGTGGAATTTGTGTCGCAACCGGTGAAGAGCCCGTTAAAATGCGGTATTTTTTGCCACCGAAATGTCCTGGCATTTGGCGTCCACCAGAGTTCGGGTCCGCTGCCTTCGCAAACGCCGACATCATTAAATCGGTCGCTGTCATGCCAAAATGTAATACAACGCCCATGTCACGATAATACGGTGCGATGTAATCTTCTTTCGGATTCAGTGCAAATGCCGCGCCTACTTGTGCCGCTTCTTGCCCTTGCCCTGAAATGACAAACGGCACCTTCCCCGAACGATTGAGCAACCACATCCGTTCGTCTAATCGTCTTGCTAAAAGCATCGTTTTGTACATCGCGAGTACGTCGTCATTCGCTAAACCGAGTTCAATATGTTTCATGCGATAATCCCCTCTCCATTAAAAATGAATTGCTCGCTGGCGTAAACGTAATGCCGCTTCCCCTAACCCTTCTGAAATGGTCGGGTGTGCCATCACAGCTAACCCAAGTTCCTCAACGCTCGCATCCATCACCATCGCTAAGCTGCCGTATGCAATCAGTTCTGTCGCGTGCGGCCCTACAAGATGAATGCCAAGTACATCAGACGTAGACGGTCGCTCAATGATTTTCATAAAACCGGTCGTTTCGCCGTGAATATGCGCTTTACCGACTGCACCAAGCGGTATTTTCGCAATAGCTACATCGTCATTAAATGTTCCGCGTGCTTGCTGCTCGGTCATACCGATATATGCCACTTCTGGGTAGCTATAAATGCATGACGGAATATGTGCCACTTCAAGCGCGTACGTGTTCTCTCCGGCAATATGCTCCGCTGCAAGCATGCCTTCTCGAATCGCCACGTGAGCAAGTTGCGGTGTCGCAATGCAGTCACCGATCGCATACATATGTGATTCATTCGTTTTATAGTGCGCGTCCACTGTGATAAAGCCTGCTTCGTCGCGCTCAATTTCTGTATTTTGTAGGCCGATGTCGTCCGTGTTCGGTGTGCGCCCAATTGCGACGACAAGTTTTTGTGCCACTAGCTTTATCTGTTCATCGTTTAATTGAATTGTTGCCGTGACACCGTCTTCCACATGTGCCTCCATCAATGCCGAATTTGTATGAATCGTGACGCCGCGCTTCGCTAACTGCTGCATGACGACCTTTGCGACGTCGCGGTCAGCTTGTGGCAATAGCTGCGGTGCATGCTCGATAATTGTGACGTCCACGCCGAGATCAACGAAAATTGATGCCCACTCGACGCCGATCACCCCACCACCAACGATGATGATTGACTTTGGCAGCTCGGTCATCGTCACTAAATGGTCCGACGATAAAATGTGCTGCCCATCAAATGATAACGCTTTCATTCCTTTCGGCTTACTACCTGTTGCGATAATGATATGCTGTGGAATGATCATATCGTTTTCTGAGCCGTCTGTTCGCTCAACTGAAATTGTCCCAGACATCGGCGAGAAAATGGATGGCCCTAAAATGCGTCCGTATCCTTCGAAATGCTGAATCTTACCCTTTTGTAGCAACTGCTCAATGCCTGCTTGCAGCTGTTTAACAATTGCATCTTTACGCGCGACGACTTGCTCAAAGCGCACCGTTGCTTTATTCGTTTCGATGCCAAACTGCTCGTTGTCATTTGCCATGCGTAGGCGCGTCGCTGTTTCTAAATAGCTTTTCGTCGGGATGCAGCCGCGATGTAAGCACGTACCCCCGATATGCTGTGCTTCTACAAGCGCGACCGATAAGCCGAGCTGTGCGGCACGAATCGCTGCACTATAGCCACCTGGGCCGCCACCTAATACGACAACATCTACATGCTGTACCATGCGCCTCACCCCTTTTTCATATTTAAAATGTGCTTGCTATTTTGTAAAAACTGGCTGCGCGATTTTGCAACTGATGCGATGCGCTGCTCTGCTAAACGGTTCGCTGCTAAAAATGTCGGAATTTGCTCATCACGTGAAATGGCATAAATTTTTTGTAAGCTGTCGTAAATTTTTTCAACGCGTGCCTTCGCTCGTTCGTAGTTATAACCGTACAGCTCGTCCGCTACATTAATGACGCCACCTGCATTGATGACGTAATCTGGTGCGTACACGATACCGCGCTCGTATAATAATTGCCCGTGGCGCGATTCTTGTAGCTGATTGTTCGCCGAGCCCGCAATGACGCGGAACTTCATTTGATCAAGCGTGGTATCATTCACAATTGCACCGAGCGCACACGGAGCGAAAATGTCAGCTTCCTGTGTGTAAATATCAGCTGGATCGACCGCTGTAGCACCGAATGCTTCAACTACACGTGCGACCGCTTCTTTATTAATGTCTGTCACAATGAGCTTTGCGCCCTCCTCATGCAAATGCTTGCATAGCGAAAATGCGACGTTGCCAAGCCCTTGCACCGCGACCGTTTTGCCTTCAAGCATATCGCTGCCGAACGCTTCCTTCGCCGATGCTTTGATACCTAAGTACACGCCGTATGCGGTCATCGGAGACGGGTTACCCGATGAACCGAACGCCTCGGACACACCGGTTACGTAATCTGTCTCCTCGTGTATAAGGTCCATATCTGCAACCGTTGTGCCGACATCCTCCGCTGTAATGTAGCGTCCGTTTAACCCTTGTACGAAGCGACCGAGCGCACGAAACATTTCTTCATTTTTTTGTTTAAATGGGTCTCCGATAATAACTGTTTTACCGCCGCCTAAATTTAAGCCAGCTGCCGCATTTTTATACGTCATCCCTCTTGCTAATCGCAGCGCATCTTCAATTGCTTGTGCTTCTGTTTCATACGTCCACATGCGCGTACCGCCGAGTGCAGGGCCGAGCGTCGTATCATGAATTGCAATAATCGCCTTTAGCCCAGATTGCTCATCTTGACAAAAAACAAGCTGCTCGTAATCGTATTTCTCCATGTATGCGAAAATCTCCATCCGTACCAAACCTCTCGAAAAAACGTTTATTTTCTCTAACATAACGCTTTATTGTTAAACAATCAATTAAAAACATTCCATTCAAATATATTCATAATTTTCAAATTTTTCTAGGTAGAAATAAGTCATTTTCGTACGTCACATATGCTATGATGAAGAAAATAATAGCAGAGGAGCGATTCAATGGGACGTTTTCTAGCATTTTTAGTATTATGTATTCCAGCCATTTCCGCAGCAGCTGGCATTAAGCTCATGCGCGACACATTATTTAGCCATTTGATTGCACCGATTCCGTGGCTTTGGCTTCAATTCGTCGTCGGTGTCGTGCTGTTTGCGCTCGGCTTTAGCTTTTTTGCAGGCTTCTTGCTACACCGCGACCGCAAAAACGGCAAAGTTGCCCCTCGCTTCCAAAAAAAAATGCCAGACGAACAGTGAGTTCGTCTGGCATTTTTTTTATTGTGCACGTTTTACCGCGACTACATCATCCGCAATCCAACCAACGACCGCTTCGTGTGGCTTCTTTAAAAAAGCCTCGGTGCCATCAATGCTGTAAAATCGACACGCGCGGTTCGCCTCGATGCACGCTTGTAAGTTCGCTTTTTTGTATAGACGTTTATGTGCGTGAATGACGTCGACAAACGGATAGTACATCATATGTGACCAATCAAACTTTTTCGTCACAATATACGCCGTCTGCACATCCGGTCGCACATGCTTCACGTACGCTAATACATCCACATGAAACGACGATACGTGACTGCCTACTGGTAACGTCACATTTTGCAGTAGCTTCGCAATCGCAACCGGTTGCCCACTAAACGTTTCCTTGAGTTCCACGTTTAGCGGCATGTCGTGTGCATTTGCCCAGCGCACCACTTCCTCAAACGTTAAAATACGATGCCCACACCATTTTCGAAAGCGCTTTCCCACTTTTAATTGCCGAAGAACCGCATACGTTATATCGGTAATGCGCCCTTTTTTACCGGTAAGGCGTAATAGATCGACGTCATGAAAAATGACCGCAACGCCATCTTTCGTTAACTGTACATCAAGCTCGATGCCGCCAGCTTGTGCTTCATACGCTGCGTTAAATGCTTTTTCGGTATTTTCAAATACTTGTAACGATGCGCCCCGATGAGCAAAAACAGGTAATGTCATTATACGTTTAAGTCGCCAAACTCAATTTTAAATCGACCGTTCGTTGGCTGTGTTAGCGCCTTTGATTTTGAGCCGATTTTAATAATTGTGCCTGGGAATGCCTCACGCGCAATATGAATTTCCTCGTTCCCTGCATGACGCAGCTCACTCATCGCAATTTTCACTTCACGATCTAAATGCATCGCACGCTCCATTTGTGCACGTAACGCAGCCTTTAATTCCTCATATGCAGCGACTTGCTTTTGATTTAACGTCTTTAACAGCGGCGCTAAACGCTTTACTTGTACTTCGATTTGCTCAATCTGTACTTGTAGCTCCTTTAGCTCGCCTGCTTTTTCTTGAATCGTGTGCATAAGCTCTTCTTTGTTCACTGCCTCAATCGACACCTCGGTACGACGCTCATGTGTGTTGCCGACAAAGCCTGCTTCAATCGAGCTTTTCGCGTTCGCCTTACCACCGATAATTTTGCCCTTCGTCGGGTTAACAAAAATCGCATGCGCATCTAAATCTGAGCCCATCGAATAAAAGCCGATATGAAGTTCATTTTCTGCATGAATACGCGCATCATTTACGTGCTTGACGAAAACGTTATTGCCCGCTTCCACTTCTGTTCGACCGAGACCGAAAATCCCACCACGAATGTAAATATCCCCCTCGCGTGAAGCAATTTTAATCGCACCACTCACGCCGTCTAATGATTCAATTGCAATATCGCCCGTCGCAACGATTGAAAACCCTGGCGATACGGTACCTGTGATCGTTACCGAGCCGTCAAAATCAATGTTGCCCGTATTGAAGCCGATGTCACCGTTAATCGTTAAATGCGAACTAACGCCTACGATACCTTGCGTATGCTCTACTGCTCCGTCTAAGCGCGAACGAAGAACAATTTTACCATCTTCTTCTACCTCGTATGCCGATTTCGCATCGTAGGATAATGGGGCATCTGATCCAGGCAATGCAGGGAGTTTATCACCGTGTACATCCTTGCCATCTTCGCCTTCTGTCGGTGGGATTTTTTCACCAAGCCATGCACCTTGTTTAATTTCATAAATGAAGTTCATCTCGAAATAATCCGCACGACCATCTTCACGAATAACAGGCTTACGTTCAGGAATTTCTAAATACGTCACGACCGCATCATCCCCTTTAATAGGATGCTTCCCGACTGCGATTAGCTGTGCCTTGCCAATTGGCAGCTGCGTATAATCGACGTCTAATACACCGAATACGATGCGCTCTTTTTTGAGTGCCGTTTCGATTGCCGGAATGATATCGTCACTAATTAGCTCGTATAACGTAATCATCGCAGTCATTTTGTCGCGTGATACTTCGAGTAGAAACGGTGGCAGCCACGTTCCGATTTCAACGGGCTTTTCTGTTGGTATAGCGAGGGCATGTTTTAATGCGGAGAAGTTCGTTAACTTAATACGAGGGTACAATCGTGTAATACTGTCAAATGACTTCAATTCAAAGCCTTCTTTAAATGTTTTGATGTACACATGATCGTTTTTGTTTATTAATTCTAGGTAATCATTACGATAAATTGTCATAAAGTTCCCTCCTTTTTACATTCACTATCTTTATTATAGCGTACTACTTTCATAAAGTTTGAGGGTTAATAGTCCCTTTATTTGAAAGCATTCAAAACATTTACTACATATGTATTCACACTAGCGTCGCGTAAATATTCACAAAATATTCTGTTTTCTTTATTTTAAGTTGAAGAAGAAAAACGAAGACACTTGAACAGAGGTAGTAAACATCCA
>JAXJTE010000176.1:0-3064 GCA_036309765.1 Caryophanon sp.
ACGATTTCTTCTCGCAAAAGGGCGCGACATACGCTGTAGCGAAAGTTGCACCGATTACCGATGCGACGTTTGATTTTTCAGACAAAGGGTTAAAATAAAAAAATGGTGTGGACGTCGCGTGCGTGCCACACCATTTTTTATGCTATACTTTTGATAAAAAGGAATGGGTGTGGCGAAATGGGCATTATGACTGTTAGTGTAATGGCAGCGATTGTTGGCATTGTCATTGGGTTGATTGGGAGTAAAAAGTATGTGCGCAGTACGGCGATTATTATTTGGGGTGTCGTGACGTTGCTGCTATTTTCATGGTCATTTATGATGATTGGTGGCTATATTGCAGCAGTTATCGTTCAAGAAGGGCTTATTATCGCATCGTTTTTAATGTTTGGCACGCCGGTCATTGCGGTCATTGGCATTGTGCTGATTTTAAGTGGAATTGTACAAAAACGTACATAGTAAAAGGGGATGCGCGAATGGCGTATCCCTTTTAACGATGCGTAGTAAATCTTCCATTGGTATAGACTGGAACATAATTGGTTCAGGAATGTCTAAATGAATGGATAGCCCTTTTTGCTGCGCTTCAAGCACTTTCACACTAATTGCACTTTTGAGCTCAGGCTGCTGTAAACGGGCAAGCTTTGTGAGCTCTAGCTGTTCATACGTCATAATGCGAGCAGTCGGGGCAATCGTATCGTTATAAATGCGGCGCACCTCATGTAAATCGTTCGCTGCAATCGATTGCTCAAGCGATAATAATACGTTGCTATAATCGTGACGAAATGTTGCAAGTTCGTCGTGTAAAAATTCAAGCTTTTCGACGTATTGCATTAACTGCTCGTGTTGAGACTGCTCATGTTGCTCAATCAATCGTTTTTTCGAGCGGTAAATCGTGAGTGCAATGACGATCATAAATAGTAACGCAATGAGTAGTACGAACGTATATAGCTGCTCACCGTACAGAGCGTTTAGTTTGGCGAGTAGCTGAATCGTTGGATAATTGACGATCGTTAGTAGCACGTTGCACATAATGAGAATGATATATGACGGCACGTGTAGGCGGCTTTCAATTAAGTAGCGACTTGCGACGGCGAGCGAATGTCTCAGTATGAAAAGCATGATGGCGATGAAGAGCAGCGTGCATAGTAACAGCAAGCTCGGTGTCGATACGTAATAGCTAAACGGGCTTTCGATATACGCATAATGAACGATTTGGAATAAACCGTTTTTTACGACGGTCATGAGCACGATGCTCAGCAATGCGAAATACATAATGCGTATAATCGGTTGCTTTTCGATGAGCCCAAGCAGCACTAAAAGGGTAAAAATAGCGAGTAAATTGAATTCGACAAAATGCGTTGTCGTCAGCAGGGTCATGACGACAGCGCTAAACAGCATACCAATCGTAAAAACAAAGCGCTTCGAAACGTTCGAATTGCCTAAAAATAGCTGAAAGGCGTAAACGTGGACGATGCCGATTAACATAGTTGATGCGATATCATAAATATTCATATGTTGCCTCCGTTGAACAACGCTTTCATGTGCTTCATGAGTCGCCTAGAGACAGGTATGCATTTACCGCTTCGTAACATAATTTGCTGCTGCTTCGTATCAATGGCCGTCATTTTTTGCGGATTAACTAAGACGGATTTATGGCAACGCACTAGTCGAGGCTCAAGCTGTTCGACTTCTTTTAGCGTGCCGTAAAACTGAATGAGCTGCTCGTCCGTTACGAGCTGTAGGCGGTGTGGCTCATCGGTCATGACGTATTCGACATCGGCAAACGGCACTTTAATTGTCGTGTACGCATTGTCGATTAGTAAAAAATCTTCGTTTATGTCGATTTGATTTCGTTCGACGTAATGGTTGAGACAAGCTTGCAACGTTTCGAGCTGCGCGTCGGTCGGTGCATTTTTATCGATGAATGCGAGTGCTGACACCATGTACTGATACGAAATCGGTGCGAGCTCACAATGTGTTGTGACGAAGACGATGATGCCAAGCGAATCGACGTTGCGAATGAGGCGTGCGACGTCAAGCCCTTTTCGTTCGTCGTGTTTAATTTCAATATCTAAAAAGTAAATCGGTATGTATGTACAACGAGCGATGTTAGCTAAAATGTCGTCGGGCTTGCTCGTCACCTTAATAAAGTTGTACGGAATTTGCTGTGCAGCACATAGCTCCTCAACGATTGTACGCATGCGCTGTGCCTGCATGACATCATCTTCTAAAATGAAAATACTCAAGCTCCCCCCACCTTTTCTTCATAGTATATTTAGTGTAAGTGAAACGTAAGGCAATCACAACGGTTAACGTTATATTGCGAAAATTGATCTGTTGATTAGCCATCTGCATTCAATAGACGCACAATAAAAAAACGCTAGAGGTTTCGTCGCCTCTAGCGTTTTTTTATTTATCCAGCTAATCCAACTGATGCGTTTTCGTACTTCGAATCCGTTAACGCCTTTAACATAAAGTGCGCGACGCTTTCACGTGGAATCGAGTTTGAGCCTTTTGGAACGCCCTCGAACGCTTCCATATAATTCGGGTTGAATGGTGTATCTTTTAAACCCATTGGACGTGCGATTGTGTACACAATGTCCTTCGTTTTGTAATAGTTTAATGCGTTGCGGTGATCGGCTAATGGGTTTGCAAGCATTGCCATCATCATTTTGCCAGCGATGCCTGGGATTTCTTTTTCGACACCGGCTGATGCGCAGTATACTAAACGCTTCACGTCAGCTTTTTCCATGCCGTCTGCGATTGTGTGACCCATTTGCTCTAGCTCATGAGAACGCTTTACGCCCGTGCTTGACCCGACGCAAGAAATGACTGCATCATGCCCAACGATTGCTTTGGCAACGGCCTCTGCATCAAATGCGTTTCCTTGAATGATGTTGACGCCTTGTGTTTGTAATTTTTCTGGTGTACGAGCGAATGCTGTTACTTCATGACCTGCTTCGACAGCAAGACGTACAAAATGCTGACCTACGCCACCAGTTGCACCAAATACGATTAATTTCATGTGAAAATTCCTCCAACGATTGTAATTCGTTCCATTATAGCA
>JAXJTE010000177.1:0-5249 GCA_036309765.1 Caryophanon sp.
GTGTACAGAGTCTAGCATCAATCGATTAATTGTCGTCATTTGGTCTGTAGACTGCTCCATTAATGAGCGACCTGATAATGTAAGTTGCTGTACGCTTTGTGAGCTGTGCTGTAATTGCAAGCTTTCCTTTGTCGTTAGCTCAATGCTATGTGTAAATGTTTGCATCGATTCAGTTAAATCGGCTGCTGCTGACGCTTGTTTTTCTGTTCCATCTGCAAGCTCTTCCATAGTAGATGTTACTTGTGTTGTATTTTCTTTTACTTCTGTTGAAACAAATACAAGCTCCGCGCTGCTTTTAGACACGGTTTCGGCTGCATCTGTAATCGAATGAATCGTTGACTTTAAGCGAGCGTTTAAATCATTGGCTGAAATCATTAAGCTACCGATTTCATCTTTTTCTTTTACATGAAGCGGCTCGCTCGATAAATCGCCTGTTGCTAAGCCTTTCATGCGCTCAGCTACTTCATTGATTGGTCGTGCGATCGTATTCGCTGTAGCTATAGCAATCCATGAACCAAGTAAGATAACGAAAATGCTGACAATGACGGTAATGGTTTTAGAACTCGTTGTATTTTGTGCAACATCTGCACCAGCTGTTTCCATCGACTGTGTATAATAATCGGCCGTTTCAGAATAGCCACGTAACACGGATGTTACAAGATCTGTAGCACCGAGTAAATTGTCGCGTGCTAGTTCGACGTCCCCTGCTTGATAAACTGCAAACACGTCATCCTCGACTAGCTTTGTCCAAGCGCGACCAGATTCAATTAAATCTGCTAACTCCTGATTGTCTGTATGGCTTTGTAAAATGGCAGCGTGTTTATTCGCTTCCTCTTTATAATAATTAAATGAATCAATATATGTTGTGTCTCCAGTTAAGATATATCCAAGTGCTGCAGATAAGCGAACACTACTAGATGTAACCATGCTCTCACTGGAGTTCAAAACGGCTAAGTCCTGTTCTACCAGCACATTGGTTTGCTGTGCAATGGAGTTGTTTATTGTGTAGTTGTAGACAGTAAATAAAATAAAGACGGTAATAAGTAACGAGAAGCCACTTAATATACGAACTTTTAACGATTTAAATTTCAAATGTTATCTCCTCCTTCATATGTAAACTATTATATTTTATATAGGTTTTTTTTACCTTACAATCTTTACAACATAGAAGTTCTTGTCATTTATTAAAGCTTTATAGTCTTTTTGTCTTGAATGGGTCATTTTTTTGCACTTAAACACTATGAATAAGCATTTTTTAAAAGGTATAATAGCCTATTTTTTAGTTTATTTTAGGAATAATAACGAGCTTAACTTTATCCTTTATCATCAATGTTATGACCGTACCTCAATTTTTTACAAATAATGATTGAGAAATGATAAATGTATGGTGTTCACTGCTTAATAAATACAATAATGTCAATATACAATTCAGTCATTTGCTCTGGTGTTTTGTCAAAATCATTTTGCACCCATTGCTCAATTAAACCGAGAAACGCAGACGTAATGAACGACACAAAATAATCAATCGGTACGTGCAAATATTGGCGCACATTATCACTTTGCAATAAATGATGGCGCACTTTTTCAGCGAACGCATTGCGCAACCGAATGTGAAAGCCCGCTCGTCCGCGATCACTTAAAAAAATTTTTAGCATTGGTGCTTGCACTTGAATCGAGCGAAACAGCGCGGACGCAAGCTGCTCCTGCCCACGCTCAAACGTCACCGTGCTGCTGTAGTTCGCATGTAGCTCATCAATATGCGCCCCGAGTGTCTCAAAAAGCTGCTGTTCAATTTGGTCGAGCAAGTCGAATTTATCTAAATAATGTAAATAAAACGTTCCCCGATTAATGCCTGCTTGCTTTGCGATATCGCCAACGGTCACCGAATCAAATGCTTTCTCGGTCAACATATGCAGCAATGCCGCGTGAATGCTCGCCTTCGTTTTTTTATTTTTTTCAATATAGCTACTCATATTCATTTCCTCCTAAAAGTGAACAACTCGTTGAATTTTGTTCATTGCTTGTTGTTAATCCTCATTATAAAATAAAAACAGAAAATTGAACAATGTGTTGAGAAGAAAGGGAGAATCGAATTGAAGTTATTTAAAGAAAAACTTGCATGGGCCGCACCGATTGCGGTTATTTTAATTATTGCCCTGTTTTCATTAAACTTATTTGCACAAGGTGACCCGAAAGTGAAAAATTTACCGGTTGCGCTCGTTGTAAGTGATACAGGTGAAAATGTAGAAATGGTAAAACAAGCAGCCGAGCAGCTCGCAACAGGTGTGGACGGGGCGGCGCCAGTGATTGCGTTCACAAACGAAAACGAACAAGATATTGAGCAAGCATTTGCGGATAAAAAATATTACGCAGCGCTTGTTATTCCAGAAGGCTACAACGAGGCAGTGACGAACGTATTAACGACGAACGAAGCGGCAACGTTAGAGCTATACATTAACCAAGGATTTAACGCAACAGGTTCAAACTTTGCAAAAACGACGTTAACAGCACTTGTTAATGGCATAAATGCACAATATTCAGCTAGTTTTGTAACGCAGCTTGCCGATCAACAAATCGACGCAGCACAAGCATCAACAATCGTCAATCCAATCGTATTAGAAGAAACAATTTTTAACAAAATTACAGCAGCAACAGCAAACGGTAGCGCACCGACGTTAATGGCCGTACCAGCATGGGTTGGCGCATTAATCGGCGGCTTCATCGTATTTTTAGCATCATCAAATGTGTTAAAGCGCTCGATGTTAACGCGCAAAGAAGCACTACATTTAATGATTGAACAAGTGTTATTCGGTGTCATTATCGCACTATTCTCAGGTTTCACGGTCGCAACACTTGGCTCGCTTGCAGGAATTAACATGCCAGGCTATTTACTCGTAGCAGGCTTCGTATCATTTGCGGCATTTTGTTTCTTCCTACTTGTATCCGCGATTACTGCATGGATTGGTAAACCTGCCATTACATTATTCATGATTGTGATGCTTCTAGGTATGGGTGTACTGATGACGCCACAAGAAATGTTACCGAGCTTCTTCGTAGACTTCGTACGTCCGTGGGTGCCAATTCGCTTTGCATCTGAAGGGTTACGCGAGATTTTCTACTTCGGTAGCGGCTTCTACACAGGCTCAACATTCAATACAATTTTAGCAATCGGCGTTGCAGGTATTGTCATTATGCTTGCATCATTATTCAAACCAGGGAAAAAAACGGCGTAAGTTTAGAACCACTCGAGCAATCGGGTGGTTTTTTCATGTGCGAATTTTCGCTTTTTTCTGTATGTTATTGTAAAATGATTAAATTGTGAATGAATAGGGGGAGACAAGATGTTAAAGAATTTTGGGAAAGCAGCAGGGGAGGCAATCGCCAAAGCATCAAGCAATGTAGGCGACTTCATCGGCGATCAGTTAGAAATGCGTGGCAACGAAAAAACAGGGCAATGGATGCGTGAAGCAACGAAAGGCGTAGGGCAAGCGTCTGGCAATAGTGTTGAGTTGCTTTCGACATTAGCAGAAGGGGCGTATAAAACGACGCGCGGCAGTATTGAAAAGGATGAATGGATGCGCGATGATGGGCTCGACGACGTAAAAGACACAGCGAAAACAGTCGGCAAATCCATTTTATCACTTGTTCAAGGGGTAACGACGAGCGCCTACGAAACGACAGCTGGCATCGCTACGCAAGATTACGACCGCATGCGTGCTGGCTTATGGAAAGGCTCGCAAATTGCAGTCGTTGCAGTAGCGGCAGTTGGCGTCGTAGATTTCATTGACGGTGGCAATACCGTTTATGCCGAATCGATTAACGATAGCTTCGAAGGCGACGTGCATCCAGAGACGAGCGTGCCGTTTGAGCGCACCGAAATTCAATACGCAGGCGAAACAATTTCAGGTGTGTATCCGGTATTTGAAAGCGATTTTAACGCACAGCTAGCACCGAGCGAGTATGAGCTATCTGATAGCGCACACGAAAAAATCGCGAACGCACAGCTATATGAGGCGATTCAACACGATGCGTCATTACAGGATGAGTTTTATTTAACAGACGCGGAAGTTGTTTCTTTACTTAACAATGACACACCAGCAGGCTACACATGGCATCATCACGAGCAACCAGGGCATTTGCAGCTAGTTGATGCACAAACACATAACGATACAGCGCATACAGGTGGACGCTTCATTTGGGGCGGCGGCAGTGAGGCGAGGTAAATAGAACGGAGCATCATTTAATGTACTATGTAATTTTATGTCATCAATTAATAATGTAAACAAAAATAACCCCCGCAATCTCCATTAATCGGAAATCGCGGGGTTTTGTCATTTCTCAAAGCTGTACAATGCATCTTTTGCTTGCTGTAAATACGCTTCGTCAAATTGCACAACGTATTGCTCATCTAGTCGCGCTGGCTGCATACCGTCATGAAGTGAAATCGCTTTGATCGTGTATTCATCGAGTGGTGCGGTCGTAAACGGTGCGCTTTCGTGGAAGTGTTGTAGCCAGAGCGTCGTCAGCTGTTGTATGTCGGTATCGCCACCGTAATTCGTTGCAGTGAGTAACAGCGAAGCGAGCTGTTCGGCATTGAGTGTTTGTGTGCCCGCTTCCAAATGAAACGACGCTTGCTCAATCGCACGAACTTGCATCGCTTCTTGGATTGTGTACGTTACCGCGCCGAGTTCGTTTAGCTGTGAAAGTGTGCGCACGTACGTATTGTTAATCGTCGTTGAAAACAGCTGCTCGACGGTTGTTGTGAGCTGCTCATTGCTCGTTGCAAAGGCAAGCTTTCCGATTTCGGTATGCGTATCGCGCGGAATCGATGCAGCATGAATCGTGCGCGTGTCGTCGTCAATTGTCACGAGCAACGTAATCGGTATGCGGTTGCTCGTATCTTGTAATGCGAGCAATACCGTTTCGATTGCAGATGGTGGTGTAGCGACGTTTGAATCGGTACGCATACTAGCAACGAACGAAGCGGCGATGACGACGAGAAACAGTGTAGCAATGAGTGGTAACCATCGTGGTGTGCGAGCTTTGCGGTGCGATGGTGCGTTCAATTTGGCAAACACGCGCTGGCGATCTCGCTCGGTAAATGTTAATCGTTTCATGTATGCTCCTCCTTTAATATGGCGCCTAAACGCTGTGTGCCGCGGCGTAATCGCGTTTTAATCGTGTGCGGTGACGCGTGCAGCAGCTCCGCAATTTCCAGCATACTGCTGATGTAGCGGGATGTATTGAAC
>JAXJTE010000178.1:0-2987 GCA_036309765.1 Caryophanon sp.
ATGGTGCCCGTGCTAAACAATGCGGCGGATATTTCAACAGAGGTAGGAAAGGGTGGACGTGCGATTCAAGATTATTTAGTTGGTGATGCCAATGCAGAAGCGAATTATACACAGTTTCAAAATGAAATTGTGTTGCTGATTGATAGCATTGATCGCGTGACGACGAAGCCAGAAAGCCGAGAGATGATCGAGCAAGTGCAAACAGCGTACGTATCTTATGTCGTTGTGCTAGATGAAGTGCTTGCGTTAGCGAAAGCAGGCGATAACGCGGCAGCAATTACGCTATTTCAAACAGAAGGAAAGCAGGCTGAGCAAACGCTTGTTGTGCAATCTGAAAATTTACACGAAAACATGGTAACCGCATTTAATAACATTAACGTCGAAAATACAGCGGCAACCAATACAACCATTTACACAGCACTACTGCTCATTACTGTGCTTATTTTTGTTATTAGCTTTGTCGTATACTATTTAAACAAAACGATTACAAAGCCAATTCAAACATTAAACGACGCGGTGAAAATTGTGGCAGCAGGTAATTTGACAGCAGAGCCGATTAGACTAAAATCAAAGGACGAGCTTGGTGACTTAGCTCAATCGTTTAACGACATGAAGGCATCATTAGGCAACGTCATTGTGCTTGTGAAAGACGGTGCTGCGAGTGTACAAGCGTCGTCGGTGGATATGCAAGAAATTATTCATGAAACAGTCGTCAACAGTGAAGTCATTGAGCGCAATATTCAAAATGTGCGTTCGCTTTCAGAGCAAAATGCATCAACGGCTAGTGATTGTGCAAGTTCAGTGGAGGAAACGGCTACGGGTATACACCGCATTGCCGAGACGACGCAAAAATTGCAAGAGGCGGCGATGGAATCTGTTGTGCTATCATCAACAGGTCAGCAAGTTATTACCGATGTAGTAGACAAAATGGAACAAATTGCAGGGCATGCGACGAAGACGACGACGCAAATTCATGCGCTTGCTTCACAATCGAGTGAAATTACGGCCATCGTACAAGTGATTACCGATATTACGGATCAAACGAATTTACTTGCATTAAATGCAGCGATTGAAGCGGCACGTGCAGGCGACGCAGGGAAGGGGTTTGCGGTTGTCGCTGATGAAGTGCGCAATTTAGCCGAGCAATCAAAACAATCTGCCGAGAAAATTCGCTTATTAATTGAAAAAGTACAGCTCGCTACGCAGGAAATGGAGCAGTCGATTCTTCAAAATAACGGGGCGGTAGAAGATGGCGTGCGCTCGATTCATGAGGCAGGTACGACATTTTCACAAATTGCAGATGCGGTACACAAAATGCAAGATGAAATTAGCGATGTGTCTGCTGTGACCGAGGAGCTATCTGCATCATCTCAGGAAGTAGCAGCCGCAATTACTGACATTGCCCATGCGATTGATGTGGAGTTCCAACAGCTAAGTAGCGTCACGGAGCTAATTCATGATATTGGAGAAGTTGTCGGTGAGCTAGAGCAATCGTCTAGCGAATTAGGCATACAGGCCAATGAACAGCAGCAAGTGGTAATGCGCTTCGTTGTATAATTAAGCGAAGAAGTTCTCTATTCAAATAGGAAGTCTCTTTTTAAGTACCGTTTATCGGCGCTTAAAAAGAGGCTTTTTTTATGCTACTTGGCGCCCGCACTGTAAAGTTTTTTTACACGAACTTCATGAAACGTTATCACTACGCAGCTTGGCGACAAGTTATTGTAGTAATCAGGAAGGGGCGATACAAATGAAAAGACAACAGCGAACAAAATTGCTCATTGACGTTGGGCGCAGCGAGGCACTCGAATTCGCCGCACAAATTGAAGCGAACTATAGCGTAGCCGATGTACAGCCTGCGCGTGAAGGGCTTGTGATGGTGAAAATGCGCGAGTCGTCACATCAATCATTATTCTTTATCGGCGAGGTGCTCATTACGGAAGCAAAAGTAAAAATTGGCGAGCATTTCGGTGTCGGGCTTGTGAAGGAATATGAGCCAGAGTTAGCGCGTGCACTTGCCATTGTTGATGCAGCATACAACGCACAGCTTGTTGAAACGAATGCATGGCAATCATGTTTCTATACGTTACAAGCACGATTAATCGAGCAGCAGCAACATGTGAAACGCTCGATTGAACGCACAAAAGTAAACTTCAACACAATGTCGATTTAGGAGGCTTCATATGGAAACGGTACATTTTACGCAGCAAACATTTCGTCAAATAATGGACTGCTTGGCGCGACCACTTTCAGAGCAAACATTACAGCAAACAGCACCGATTGACGGGCTGTACGCCGCAACAGCAGCTATTTTACATACGCTTGTAGACGGAGAAGTGAGCGTCTACGCAACATGCGACAAAGCACAGCAGCACATTACCGCATGGACGAACGCGAAGCAAGCAACAGCGGAGCAAGCAGACTTTATCGTCGTGCGTGCAGCGGAGCGAGAGCAAGTGACGTCTTGCATCGAGCAAGCAAAAATCGGTACGCTAATCGATCCGCAGCAATCTGCAACGATCATCATTGAGCTAGCCGAAAGCGAAACGCATCGCTATAGCGTAAGCGGTCCTGGTATTCAAACAGCGGTACAAGTCGAGCTACCGATTGCGAAGGAGTGGATAGCAGTGCGCGCACAAAAAAATCGCGAGTATCCGCTCGGCGTTGACATACTATTCGTGCAAGAAGATGGCAGTATATTCGCCTTGCCACGCACAACGATTGTGAAAGGGGAGCAACAGTAATGGCATACGTAGCAGTACGTGGTGGGAAGGAAGCGATTGACGCATCGCTGGAGCATTTACAATATGAGCGCGTGAAGTCAGGGCAGCACGTCAGCGTCGAAACATTAACAGGCACAATGCGCGGTTTTATTGACCAAATTATGTCAGAAAGCAGCTTGTACAGCGAGCAGCTTGCCGCACTTGCGATGAAGCAAGCAGAAGGCAATCAAGAAGAGGCGGTATTTTTACTGCGCGCGCATCGTTCAA
>JAXJTE010000179.1:0-3252 GCA_036309765.1 Caryophanon sp.
ACATAATTACCTCATTCCATTTCTTTGTTTACTGCGGTACAATGTTGACACTCGTTTTATGCCTAAAACGCTTTTATTTTCAACACGATTAAACATGCACTTGATCAAAAGATTGATGTCGCGCATGATGTACAGCAACTTTCAACCGATATGACCGCAAGCAAAGAGCGCATTATGACGTCGATTCAAAGCATTTCCGTTTTAGCGGTTTCTACATCATCGGGCGCCGAGCAAGTGTACGCATCAGCGCAAGAGCAGTTAAATAGCATTCGTGTCGTTTCTGAAAAAGCGCGGTACTTAAACATTTTCGTAGACCAGCTGCGCGGTGAAGTCGATAAGTTTGCATTATGAAAATTCGCTAGAGAACTCCAATACGAATGTGCCTCGATGTATATGTATGCGTCGAGGCTGATTTTATTTCTTCCTCATTTATACGTGGAGTTTTTTTGTGTAATGTACGTTTCTCAATGGTCATTTTAAACGAGAGACAAGCAAGATTTTGAACTGTTAATAATGTTAACGAAATAACTCGGAATCAACATAAATTATAAGCGTTAAACCTAATTAAGTGGAGGTTAACAAGTTAACCTCCACTTAATTAGGTTTATTTAGTTATCTCTACAGGTTAGTCGATTTTATAAAATGAACCCGATACTAAAGCTAATAATCGATTTATTTCTCCTAGCTCGTTGACAAAAAAGGAAACGTTGTTGCTCGTCGCCAGCGTTTTCATAAAATGCTATAATTTAGTCGGAAGGAGCGGATGCTTATGAGCAACAAGCCGATTTACGTTGAGATTGATATTAACTGCTCGATTGATGAGGCGTGGACGTATACACAGCAGCCACAGCTTCACGAGCAATGGGATTTGCGATTTTCGCGCATTACATATCTTGATAAAGCACATGAAGATGAGCCACAGCGCTTTACGTATACGACGAATGTGTTGCCTGGCGTGTCGGTAAGTGGCTGGGGCGAAAGTAAAGGCACGCACGAAAAAGAAAGCGGCGTGAAAACATCCTCGCTTCATTTTGGAACGAAGCAGCGCATTTCACCGATTCAAGAAGGAAAAGGCTATTGGCAATATGTTCCGCGTCAAGACGGTATGACGTTTTTGACGCAATACGATTACGATGTGCGCTACGGAGCGATTGATAAGATATTTCGCCCGATGATTGGCTGGACTACGGCACTCAGCTTTGATGTGCTGGCACGCTGGCTGGAGCAAGGCGAACGTCCGCGCACGCAATATCGCCGCTTCTTTAGCTATTATGTACTTATCGCGTTATTTGTATTCATTTGGCTGTATCAAGGGCTCGTGCCGAAAGTAATTGGTCAACACCCGCTTGAAATCGCTATGTTAATGGAGCTGTCCCCCATGTCTTCACAACATGCGGCAACTGCCATTGTCGTCGTCGGGCTGCTCGAAATCATCGTCGCCTTATTGTTTTGCGTTCGAAAATTACATAAACCGTTGCTTATTGCGCAAGTTGTATTATTTCCGCTATTAACAGTTAGTGCGATTGTGGCGGCTCCGCATGTGGCAACCGATCCGTTTAACGTCGTAACATTTAATGTGCTACTTTGGGGGCTGTCGATTGTGGCGCTCATGCTGCGTGTCGAGCTACCGACTGCTAGTTCATGTAAACGAAAGCGAGGCGCATCACATGATTTATAAACAACTGCTTCAAGAACAATTTCACCAGCTACATCCAAAGCTACAGGAGCGGTATGAGTTACCGACGGACACGGAATTTTTTGCGCGTGGCACGATGGAGCGCATAACGACGAATCAACTGCTCCGTCCAATATATGCGCTGCTGACGACGAGCAAATTTTTGTTTCCTGAAAGCGGTGATAATATTCCGTTTACGATTGCGAATTGCAGCTATATAAATGAGCGAAACGATGATACGGTATATTGGGAGCGGACATTTTATTTTCCGCATGTGACGCGACAATTTAATGCAACGATGACACTCGATGCAACGCGCAACGTCGTGCAAGATGATTTAGGCGATCCGTCGTTGTTTTATTCGGAATTGCAGCTGCATGTTACGAACGATGGTATGCTGCTCATTCGTTCGACCAATCAGCGCTGCCTTGGACTGCCATTGCCAAAAGTGCTCACTGGTCGCGTGACGGTGCTAGAAGGCTACGATGACGCACGCGACGTATATACGATTGATGTGACAATTTATAATGATTTATTTGGGAGGATGATGACCTATGCTGGCACGTTTAAACGAAGTACTCGTTAACCGCTTAAATGCACTCGGGCTATTATGCATGCTCGCGCTCATGCTATTTCATGAGCCAACGTCGATGTATTATTATTTAACAATTGCGCAGCTCGTTTACATACCGATTGTGCTGCAGCAAGTCGTGACGTTAAAAAACTGGCAGCGTGGTATCATTGCGGCGGGGCAACTTGCGGTCACGCTGCTCTACTTTTTTGATAATGGGGCGCTGTCGATTATATTCGCCCTCGTCTATATGGCAAGCACGATTGTCATTTTTATTTGTGGCGTGCAGCGATTTTTACAGCGCGGCTTTACAAATGTCGCCGAGCTCATGATTGATATTGGACTTATGTATATTGCGATGGGCGGCGTATGGTTTTTTGCGCATATTGCACAAGTGAATACCAGCTTTAGCCCGACCATTACGTGGCTGACGGCGATTCATTTTCATTATTCCGCTTGCTTACTTTGCATTACGGTCGGATTACTCGGTCGATTGTACCGCAGCCGTCTGTTTACGATTAGCGCAGCCATTATTGCGGCTGGACCGATGTTAGTTGCGATTGGCATTACGTTTTCGCGCGTCATTGAAGTCGTGTCGGTCAGCTTGTACGTGCTCGCAATTTTTAGCTTCGCGATCATTGTGTCGCGCCTACGCTTTCAGTTACTTGCTCTATTATCAGTACAGCTTGCCTTTTTAACGTTATGCTTTACGATTATTTGGTCGTTTTTTTACGCGCTTGGTACCGTTACGATTCCGTCAATGCTACAGTTTCACGGCTTGCTTAACTGCGTGCTGTTTGGTGGCGCCATTACGCTTGCGTGGAGTGTGTTCGTGCCACCGACGAAGCAACGTCCGTTTACGTTCCCTGTTAGTTATATACGTGGGCATGCGGATGCGACTGGTGTACCGCATAACGCACTTGTCGATGATATGAGCGTTTTCATTGATAAGACTTCTGTTCCGGCACGCATTAGCGATTTTTATGAGCAAACGACAAACTATGAG
>JAXJTE010000180.1:0-4752 GCA_036309765.1 Caryophanon sp.
ATGCGGAGGAGCGGCTGAAAATTTTCCAAATTCACCTGCAAAAGCGCGGGCGGTTTCATTATGACATTGATTTGAAGCGTTTAGTCGAGGCGACGGACGGCTACAACGGCGCGGACATCGAGTCGATCGTGAAAGAAACGATTGAAAATGTGTATTTGGACGACCGCAACATTGTGGAGACGGACGATTTGCTTGCGACGATTCGTGATACGAAAAGCATTAGTAAGTCGCTTGGTGAAAAACTTGAGCAGTTGCGAAAAAGCATGGACAAAATTTCGATTAAGCCAGCATCTAAAAAGGGGAAATAAGCATGTTTAAAAAAATGACGGCATTTGCGGCAGCGACGGTATTGGCGCTGTCGCTCGCAACGACTACGAATGCAGCACAGTTTAAAGACGTGCCAGCAACACATTCGCTCAACATTGAAATTGAATATTTAGCAGGTAAAGGAATTATTAGCGGTTATAGCGACGGTACGTTTAAGCCGAATGCGCCAATTGCGAAAAAGCATGTGGCGAAAATGCTTGTGTCGGCGCTCAATTTGCCGACGACGAACTTAAAACCATTGCCGTATAAAGACGTGCCGACAACACATCCATATTATAAAGAAATTGCGGCAGCGTACACGGCGGGCATTTTCGGTAACGCCACACATTTCAAGCCAGAGTCGAGCATTTCACGTGCATTCATGGCCAAAATGATTGCGACGAGCTTTAATTTGAAGTCGATTGCCGATAACGCGATGACGTATAAGGACGTGCCAGCAACAGACGAGTTTTACCGACCAATTCAGCTCGTGACGATGAACAACATCGCGCGTGGCTATGAACAGACGAGTGATTATGCGGAGTCAACATATACGTTTAAGCCAAATCAACTGTTAACACGCGCTCATTTTTCCGCATTTTTAGCGCGTGCGATGTCGCTGCGAGCAGGCGACTACACACCGGATACGCGTTACAATTATTTTTATGAGAACAGTGTTGATGAACGACGTACGGTGTTAAAGTTTGATCGTGATTACAGTATGGGAACGGGCATTAATACATCATGGAATTTATATGATGCGCTGACGAATAAGCATTATGAGAACTCATTGTACTCGATTGCAGATGGTCGTTGGATTGAAGGTATTGTAGCATCGGATGTCGGTATATTCATCGATTATCCGTTTACAATTGGACTGAAGTACGATTATTTAGATGATGAAGTTGCACAAGATAAGCAGGAAATTCTTGAAACGAATGCAACGTATAAAATTGGTGGCAAAGATTATGAAAATGTTGTTATCGTGCGTGATACATACAAAGATGATGATGGATTAGCGGTGCGTCACATCTACATCGCCAAGCATTACGGTATTATTGCTTATGAAAGCGATGGCATTTATTATCATTGGCTAAGTGAACGTGAGCGACGATAAAATATCCGTTGTGCAAAACTACTCGAGCAATTGGGTAGTTTTTTGTTTATTGACGGAACGGAAAAAATGTACAGTAATAACACGCAATCATCCTTATTATCCGCTATTTTGGAAGTAACGGTGCAATGTGCGCTCCTGCCGCCTCATTCATGCTCATCACCTCGCAGCCACGGTCATCATATACGTGAAAAATGCAGTGCGTTCGCTCATTGACGAAAAAAACATCGGGCGAAAATACAGCATGCTTGTTGCGCAGCTGTGGTGTGAGCGAACGGAAATCTTCGTGAATAAGTGCGCGTAAAAGTGGCGAGCTGCGAATGTCAGCAGCGTGGCATCGCAGTGACATTTGCTGAACGGCAATGTCCTCACCGTCAAACGTCCATGTAAATTCATGCAGGCGCAGTGCGTATTTGTTGCGCGGCGTTTTCACGTAGCGTTTGAAGACGTTTGGATATGTTGTTTTGCGTGAAGCCGGATACGAATTGACAACGAGTGTGATGTCGTCAGTTGGCTCAAATAGCGCATTAAATAAACGGCTAGCATGTTCGTACGCGCTATTGAAGCGAGCGATGTTCAGCCGCCCGTCGTCATGAAACTGGTATATGTCATCGCCAAGCTCGATATGTACGGCGAACGGGGCAGTGTGGAACGTTTGTGGTGTTAGCATATAGTCATCTCCTTTTTCAACTAGTATAGCAGTAAACGGTTCGCGACGTGCGAATCGTTTTTTTTCGCGTGGCGTGAAACTTTTCGCAATTGTCGCCGTCTGTAGCGTAATGAGGAAATAGGGGGCATTTTAATGAAATGGTGGATGGCGAGTATTGGGGTGGCGGCGATTGTATGTGCAGTCGCGCCGCAAGTTCAAGCAGAAGAAATTGTCGTCGTAAAAGATGTGGAGTATGAACTGTTTACGGCGGCCAATGGCAAAAAGGAAGCGCGTGTGCTAGGCATTAGTGAATATAACGGTTCAGGTTCGTACGTGGAGCTTGTTGAATCGGTGAACGGTGTGCCGGTAACAGAAGTCGCGTCACAAGCATTCCATTACGATTATATGGACGTGCAAGATATGACAGGCGAGATGGTTTCGATTCAAATGAAAAAGCTTCCAGCAAGCATTGTACGCATTGGTGATTATGCGTTTTGGGACGTGGCGTTTGATGGGCATATTACGTTAGGGGCGCACGTCGAATCAATTGGAGAACGAGCATTTGAGCAAGCGCGATTTAATGGGCTGACGATTGCGACAGCACCACAATATATCGAAGAGCGAGCATTTATGTATGGAATGCAATCGATGTACAAACAGCATTAACAAAAGAGCAACTTTATTTAGTGGAGACACCGAAATCGATTGTGAATTTGCCAGCGAAAGGGATGATTGGGGAGCGAGCAGGAGATGTTTATTACGAGACGTTTACGCATAACGGACAGCGTGAAGTGCGCATTAATAGCTATGACGTTACGAAACATGTGGACGAGCTAACGATTCCTGAAACGATTGACGGCGCACCGGTTACTGAAATTGCGGCGTACGCATTTCAAATATCGCCATTCATTTCATGGACGGACAAGCAATATTCGCGACCGAAGCGGGTAAACATGCCGAAAACGATTCGAAAAGTAGGCGACTATGCGTTTGCGGATATGACGAACAACGCATTGGATATGAGCGCGTACCCGAACTTGCAGCACATCGGCAAAAATGCATTCGCGAAAAACAGCGTAACGAATGTGACGATCACACCGAGCATGACGATTGAGGAAGATGCATTTTTAAGCACAGGATTAACGGAGCTTGTGATCGAGCCGGGGGTAACAAATGTGCCAGGTGCGTTTGCCGAAAACAACATTACGCACGTGACGATACCAGACAGCGTCACGACGATTGGCGACGGAGCATTTTCCAAGAATCAATTAACAACGGTTCCTATGCCGAGCAGCTTAGTAAGCATCGGTAACAGCGCATTTTCTAATAATGCATTAACCGCTTTTGTCGTGCCTAGTGGTGTAACGAGCATCGGGTCTTACGCACTTTCAGGCAATGCGCTTACGACCGTGACGATCCCAAACAACGTGACGCATATCGGAGCGGGCGCATTTGCAAGCAACGCATTAACGTCTGTGCAGCTGCCAACAAACTTGACAAAGATAGAAAATAACGTATTTTCAGGTAATGAGTTAAGCAGCATCGACATACCAACAACGGTGATGTCCATTGGTAATTACGCACTGAGCGGAAATAAATTGACGTCCGCACACGTATTAAACGACGTGGAGATGGGAGAATATGCGTATACGAACAATCAAATTTCGACGGTGACGTTTGAGAACGGTGTGACGAGCATACCAGCTGGGCTGTTTGAAAAAAATCGGCTTGTCAATGTGACGTTACCAAATAGTATTCGAAGCATCGGCGACCGCGCATTTAATTTAAACGAGCTACAAAGCATTGATTTACCGACAGAGCTGCGTGAAGTCGGGCGCTATGCGTTTTCCGAAAATGATATTGCAGAACTCATTATTCCGCCTCATTTAGACATATACGGTGAACAGGCATTTGCGGTCAATCCGTTACAATATGTGGCATTTGCGGAAGGTCGGACGCATATTCCGAGCTATTTCATGGAAGGGGCACAAATACCGAACGTTACGATTGCAGAAGGGGTAACGCATATTGGGGAAGGTGCGTTTACACGAAATAAGCTAACGAGCGTGACATTGCCAAACAGCATCGTATCGATTGGCGTCGAAGCGTTTAGTAGCAATCAATTAACGACAGTGACGCTGCCAAACGAATTAACGACGTTAGGGGAATATGCATTTGCTGCTAATAAGCTACAGGACGTGACGATGCCAGACAAACTAAAAGAAATTAGGGAAGGTGCGTTTAGAAAAAATGCACTGCGCACAGTGACGCTGCCAAACGAATTGACGACGTTAGGAAAATATGCATTTGAGGACAATCAGCTACAAGAAGTCGTGATCGGAAGCAAGTTAAAGGTAATTGATGAAGGGACGTTTCGGAACAATGCGATTCAGACGTTAACGTTACCATACGAGCTACAAACGATTGGCACAGAAGCATTTTATCGCAACAGCTTAAAGCGCCTCGTTTTACCGAATAACGTGCAAGCTGTTGGCGTTCATGCGTTTGCGAGCAACAAAATTGAATCGGTGACGGTGCCTGCTTCGCTAAAAACGTTCGAGCTATCGACGGTGAAAACAAATCCGGTGAAGCAGCTCATATTGCAAGGGCGTGACACCATCGTGACGCATCAGTACAAGTTTTTAAACGATGCGAACGCCGAGTGGAAAGGGCTGTATACGGA
>JAXJTE010000181.1:0-2143 GCA_036309765.1 Caryophanon sp.
AAACAGAATATTTTGTGAATATTTACGCGACGCTAGTGGCAAGAACATCGTATAATGGGAATATATGACTGTTGAAATGGAGAGAATGCATCATGGTAACGATTTACGGGAAAGATAATTTAATTTACAGCTTGAACGAAGCAACGAGTTTCGACCGCATCGGTATTGAAGGGGAACTGCATGTGCTCAATCGGCTAGAGCAACAGCTACCGATTGATGCGACCGTTATTGCAAAGCCAGCGATTGGCAAGTTAGAGCCTGATTTAATTGTCATCATGCCACATGTTGGGTTTTTCGTGATTGAAGTGAAAAATTATGCGCTCGATAGTATAGCGGCAGTGCTATCAAATGGCGGCATTCAGCTACGAAACGGTGCATCGGCAAATCCGTTTTCACAAGTAACGGCACATTTAGAGCATTTCCACCAGTTTGTCATGTCGAATTACGGGCAAGATGCGTACCGAGCAATTGGCAAAGTCGTCGTGTTTTCGCGCATTATGCGAGCGCAATTTGAGGCGAAGTTTGCACAGACGATTCATAATTGGACGCCAGAGCAGCGCGAAAAATTTGAGCGACACCATATGTTTGGCGATGAAATTATGCTACAAAAGCTGCTACATGCACGCAAATTTACGAGCGCGATGCCAATTAATCGTGCGACGCTTCTTGATATGACACGGCGCTTAAAGCCTGTGCCAGCTAAAAGTGTGATGGAAGATGTGCTACACTGCGATGCGTTAGTGAATGTGCAGTTTTTCGATGACGTGCTACAGCGCATTGTAACGAAAGATGCGCAAAATGGTCGCGCCATGCAGCAATCGATTCAACAGCTACTTCAGCGCGAGCTTCCATATTTAGCAGGAGCGAAAACGCATGAGCAAGCATATTTAGCGCTGTTAAACTTGAAGGTTGCTATTCAAGCAGAGAGCAGTACATATTTAAATTACATGCATGAAATTACGAGCATCGAAAATAAAATGTTAAGCGAGCGTACGCGCATTACCGAGCAGTTTAAACGCACTGTTCAACAAGGGCTGCACGATTATTTTCATAAGCAGCTAAGCGTTATGCAAGAAAAAGTCGCAAATCAAACGGAGTGGCATACGTCGCTTACTGAAACGTCGAAAAAGGTCGCCTCGTCGGTGTACAATCCGCTATTAAAGCTAGCGAAAAAGGCGTCGGTGCTACAAGATAAAGTCGAGGAATTGAACGAGCTCGATGATCGAAGCGGGCTTGAAAAAGTGCTAGAGAACTATTTATCGACCGCGCATGTCGGGCAGGCGTACAACCGCATTATGAAGCAGGCACTGAGCGACTATGAGGAGGAATGGAAGCGCGTCATTGCGAAAAATACACCGAATTTGCGCGGGCTTCATGCGTTTTCGTCGTCGTCGATGCAATTTCATAACCAACAGCTAAAATACAAAATGGGTGCGTCGGAGCAAGTGCTTGGGCTCACAATTGGCTCGGCAGTGATCGGTACAATCGGATTAGCGGCAGGGTGGCATACGTTTACTTACGCGGCGCTTAACGTGTTCCCACCGATTGCGATTTTTGCGGCGTTTGCGACAGTCGCAACGGCGTTAATACGTAAAGAGAGCGAAATTAAAAAGAAACAGCAGCAACTAGCTGAAGCGGTTAAAGCGTACGAGGAGCATTTATTCCAGCAAATCGACCCGCCGCGCATTGACGATGATGGCGAATCGCTTTTTACGCGTGTTGAGCGCTCAAGTGATGACGTCGTGCACGTTGCGATTCAAGAGTGGGAGAAGCAGCTGCTCGGAAGCTTGACGATGAAAGAGTACGAGCTGTATACAGAAAAGCTACTGCAATACGTCGAGCTGTTAGATGAAAGTATTGAGCATATGCAGGCGATGTTACAACATCATTAATGTGTGGGAAATAGTTACTTGCTAGTAGAAAATACGAATGATTGTACGAGATAATAAGTAATCCGAAGTCGTATTTGAAGGAGCTAGCGGCGCAAACGAGGACGATGGTGCGATACGTGAAACGCAGGCGATTGGCTACGTGCAGGAAGAGAAGTTGTTAAATGATGCGACGAGATGTGGCGATGCAGTTGAATTGCATCGAGCCGGGCGAAGCGGTTTGGGGATCAATAGAAAAAGAGGCTGTCCCAAAA
>JAXJTE010000182.1:0-5751 GCA_036309765.1 Caryophanon sp.
CGCTAGCTCTTCAAAAAATGCCATCGTGCCAATGTTTACATCCACTTCATCAAAGCGAACGGTCTGTGCAGTTAAAAAGAGCGTTTCATCTGTTTTATTGTCGTAGCGAAACAGCACCTCGACCATATTGCCGACATCGTCATGTGATTTACGCACAATATTTTCGACAACGAGCGTGTATACATCATTTTCTGTGACAATTTCATTGACCGTAATTCCTGGGGCGTAATGTGATTCTCGGTCGTCATATGGCTCGCCACCACCTGCGATACAACCAGACAGCATCAATGCACTTAATACAATCGTAGACCAACGTTTTTTCATAGATAAGCTCCTCCGTGTCATGCTTTTTATTTAGTGTACCGTAATTTTTATATAACAGGTAGTATTATTTCGTATCTATTTAATAGGAAGATACTCGTAAAAAAATAATTTTACAAACTACCAAAAATCTTTTATGCTTATACCACTACAAGAAGAAAAGAGGCATCTTATGATTCGACAAGCGACAGAGCAAGACTTAGAAGGTATTTTACATATTTATAATGATGCGATTTTGCGTACGACAGCTGTATATGCGTATGAGGCACAGACAATCGAGCAACGCAAGGAATGGTTTGCTCAAAAGCAAGCGGATGGTTTTCCGGTGTTTGTGTTTGATGTGAACGGCAAAGTGGCAGGTTTTGCGACGTTTGGGCATTTTCGTACATGGCCGGCATATAAATACAGTGCCGAGCATTCAATCTATGTGGATGGGAGATATCGCAAAAAAGGTATCGGTTCACAGTTGCTGCGTGCCATTATCGATGAAGCTTCAGCGCGTGAAGTAAAAACGTTAATCGGTGGTATCGATGCCGCAAACGAAAAAAGCATTGCACTACATAAAAAATTTGGTTTCACACATAGCGGTACGATTACAAACGCCGGCTATAAATTTGAATCATGGCTCGATTTAGCATTTTATCAGCTTGATTTAGATGGACCAATTGAGCCAACAGAGCAGTAAAAAACTCGCCATTTTAGTCTATTTCTAAGATGGCGAGTTTTTTTGATTCTTTTTACACATATTTGTTTACATAATGCGATAAGTTTTTTGTATTTAACGTCAAGTCGCCTTAAGTTGGTGTATGAATAGACTTGAAAATGAAACTTATGGATTTTATTTACATAAAAATAGTTACATGAAACCTCGTTTAAGTGTACACTAGTAGTTTAAAAGTTGGCGGAAAATAGACTTAATTGAAATTTAAAATCATAGAAAAAAGAGAAAAACGTACATAAATAGAAGCAGTTGAGAGAATTATATTAAAATTATCGAAAAAATGTGGTAAAACTATAAATGAAGTGGCAATACAATGGTAGAGAGCTTTCAAAATTTTAAAAAAGAAGGAGAATGAAAAATGTCCATTAAACAGAAGTTACTCGTAAGTTTTAGTAGTGTCATATTGTTGCTCATCGGCTTAGCAATTTTCTCCATTATTCAGTTATCAAAGGTCGATGAAGATTACACGTTCTTATTAGACGATCGTGCGTATAAAGTGATGGAGTCAACAAAAGTTCAAAATGCAATCTCGATGCAAGGGTTAGCGTTACGCTCGTATTTATTACGACAAGATCAATCGGATGCGAACATCATTGAAGAACAAAACAGAGTGATTACTGAAACAATCGCAAAAATTGAACCGATGTTTACTGTTCCAGAAATGATTACAGAAATTGAAAATGTAAAGACGCAGCATACACAGTATATTAAATACGCACAAGATATTATGAAGTTTGCGGATCAAAAAAATGAACAGCAAGCTGAGCGTGTTTTATTCGAAACAGCATTCCCCATTTATAGCTCCATTCAACAGTCGATTAACAGCATCGTCGTATTCCAAACGAATGAAATGAACGGTACAAGTATTGACACGACAGATAGTGTAAAAACGAGCAAAATGTTGTTAATTGGTTTGTCTGTAACCGGTACGATAATCGCCCTTTACTTAATGTATACAATTATTAACGGTATTACGAAGCCGCTACGTCATTTAGCAACGTCAGCACAAGTCATTGCAGAGGGTGATTTACGTATTGACGATATTGAAGTAACAACAAAGGACGAACTGCACGAATTAGCCCAATCATTCAACATGATGAAAAATAATTTACATCAAGTCATTACGGATGTGTTAGCTAATGCAACGAACACAACAGCCGCGAGTGAGCAGTTAGCAGCAAGCACAGATGAAGTAGTAGAAATGACGAAAGATATTACAAAACGTATTGATATCGTAGCAGAAAATAGTGTACAATCTGCCCAAATGGGACAAGACTGTGCAACAGCAACAGACGAAAGTGCAAAAGGTGTCGGACGCATTGCAGAATCTGCACAACTATTAAACGAGCGTGCAACAGCGATGGAAACGATGGCATCTGAAGGTGGTCAAACGCTTCAAACGACGAAGGAACAAATGAATGTTATCCAAAAATCGTCGTACGAAACGAAAGAGCGCATTCAACAATTAAGCGAGCAATCAGCTGAAATTGAAAACATTACAAAAGTCATTACAGATATTACAGATCAAACGAACTTACTCGCATTAAACGCAGCGATTGAAGCAGCGCGTGCAGGAGAGCATGGTAAAGGCTTCGCGGTTGTAGCGGATGAAGTACGTAAACTTGCTGAGCAGTCGAAACAATCCGCAACGCAAATTGTTGAGTTAACATCGCTTATTCAAAAGGATACGAAAGCGGTTGAAGAAAGCGTTAACATTACAGTTGGCAACATTGATGAAGGTGTGGCTTACGTAGAAAACGCGCAGCACTCATTCAATCAAATTGTGGATTCTGTGTTAGATATGGCGAAGGATATTCAAGAAGTATCCGCATCAGCAGAGGAAATGACAGCGAGTACAGAGGAAGTTGCTGCTTCTGTATCAGAAATGTCAGAGTCAGCAAAACAGGCATCAACGGAATCTAGCTTAATCGCTTCAGCGTCAGAGGAGCAAGTAGCGACGATGAGCGAACTTAATGGTGTCGCAAAAACATTAACAGAAGGTGCTTTAACTGTACAGCAGCAGTTAAATCGTTTCAAAGTATAGTCGTTAAAAATCGCTGTGTGAGGCTTAAAATCGAGCGCTCACACAGCTTTTTTATTGGAAAAAAGAATTGTCAAAAAAAATGATTTGAATGATGTATTTATGATTGTGTATAACGATGAATAAAGCGACGAATTCCGATGCATGTTGATGCGATTTTAGCCATAATAGCGTATGCATAGTGTAGTCATTATTTGCATAACAAAGAAAACTGTACTGATAATCACGTATATAAGTGAGATGCCGTCATTGAAATGACATAAAATAATTTAGTAAAAATATATGCAGTTGAAATAAATGATAATGAATTTTTGATTTTCGTCTTTATTTTTTGCGTTATTTTACCTTAATAAAGCAGTTTTTTTAATATGAATGGAATTTACATTGAATGTTTGTATGAATTTTCTAAAAAATATAGGTGAAAATATTTGCTAAATCATATATTATAGGAATAAGGTCATGAGTCTAAATGTTTGGATAATTTACATATGAGCGTATGTTGTGTTGTAGCTTATGTTTGATAAAAGGGTTTTCGAACGTAAGTATTACTGTAGGTCAATTACGTTTTGGGGGAATGTGGAGAATGTTTCAGTCAATGAAGTGGAAAATGATTGTACCAATTTTAATGGCAGTTGTGTTAGTGATCAGTAGTTTTGCGTTATACATACATGATGTGACGGAGCGCAGCATTCATCAGCAAGGTGAGGCGCTTGTTGAGTCAGTGAGGCTCGGGCTGGAGGGAGCCACATTGTCTCGTGAAGTTGCAGAGGAAATTATGGAAAATGAAATGATTGCACAATCCGTTTTAATTTCATGGACGCTTGAAAACGGTGTCACACATGAAGACTTAAAGCAATTAGCAGCACGAGGCAATATCGATGAAATTTGGAGTACCGATGCATTAGGGAATACAATGTTAACGTCCATTGCGCCGAAAATTGATTTTAATTTTGGCTCTGACCCGGAAGGACAAGCAAGTGAGTATATGACGTTGCTCGCAAACCCGAATACCGCAGTGACGCAGCCTGCACAAGTGCGCGACATTGACGGTGAGTTTTACAAATTTGTAGGAACGGGTTCATGGAATCCAGCAAGCCCTAAAATTATTCAAGTAGCACGTAACGGTCAAAAGCTGTTGGATTTAGAGGCACAAATCGGCAAAGAGTTTTACATGGAGCAGCTACAACAGCATTTAAATGAAACGGTTCTATACGCAGCAGTCGTGAGCAAGGCAGGTGATGTGCTGGCGAGTACAAGTGATGAAGAACGTACATATAACGCTGATCAATTAATGGTGAGCGAAACGACATCAGAAAAAGGTAAATTAAACGGCGAACGTGTCATGAATTATTTCATGCCATTATCAGACGGCAATACGCTAGCCATTACATTATCAAATGATGTATTAACGATGATTACGAAGGCGACAATTATTGCGAGCATTATCGCAGTGGCACTTGTTGTATTTATTGCGGACCGCGTCATTTCATGGCAAATTCGCCGCATTACGCGTGTGCGAGATTCGCTAACGGAAATTAGTTCAGGGGATGCCGATTTAACGAAGCGTATCGCTATCCGTGCGAATGATGAAATTGGTCAGCTCGTTACAGCATCAAACGCCGTAATGGATAATTTCCAAGACATTATGATTGAGCTGAAGGAGCGTGCGCAAACGGTTCACGAAACGTCGAAGCATATTCAACGACTTTCTGTTGCGACAACCGATGCGTCACATGATATCGAGCAGCAATCAAAAGGTGTTGCGAACGATTCGCATGTACAGTTAAACAATATTGAAGATAGCTCGCTTGCAATGGAGGAGCTTGCACGTAACATTCAAGGTGTAACTGAATCGATTCGTGACATTTCACAGCAAACGAACACGATGGAAGACCGCGCATTAACAGGCTCGACCGTGATGAATGATTTAATTCAAACACTTCAGCATTTACATGAGGAATCACGCGCGTCGGTTGAACGCACAAATGAGCTCGTGCAGCTATCAAGTAAAATTGGTGAGTTTACGAGCATCATTTCAGGCATTTCGAATCAAACGAACTTGCTCGCATTAAATGCGTCAATCGAAGCAGCACGTTCTGGTGAGGCAGGAAAAGGCTTTGCGGTCGTGGCCGATGAAGTACGCAAACTTGCGGAAGAATCAAAAGTTGCCGCAGAACGCATCGCCCACGTTGTATTTGACGTACAGCATGAAACAGGACAAATTGTGGAAGCGATTTCTTCAACGGCAACTGTGCTAGACGAAGGGCTTTCAGTCGCAAATAAAGCACACGCATCATTTGACGGCATCGTAGGCGACATTCAGTACATCGCAGACGAGGTCGAAATCGTATCAAAAACGACGCAGGATATGTCTGTCAGCACGCAAGAAATTGCAACGGCATTCGAGGACGTTTCATTGCTATCGAAGCAAACGACTGCTCGCGTTGAAAACGTTGCGAAATATGTAACAGAGCAAGTAGACAGCATGAAGACGATGAACGCCGAAGTGGAAACACTGTTTGATGTATCATCCGAGCTGCAAGACATTACAGGGCATTACAAGTTAAAATAACGACGAAGCGCCACGCATGTGTTGAGAAACATGTGCGTGGTGTTTTTTGTTGCTACAAGTCGTAAATTTCGCTGTGTACAAAAAGGCATAACAACA
>JAXJTE010000183.1:0-4673 GCA_036309765.1 Caryophanon sp.
AAGATGTACACCGCATTCGCCATGAAGTGGACGGCATTTTAGTCGGCATTCAAACGGTGCTTGCAGACAACCCGAGCTTAACGACGCGCTTACCAGAAGGCTACGGAAAAAACCCGACGCGCATTGTTTTTGACACGCAGTTACGCACACCGCTTGATGCAAACGTATGTAACGATGAAGCACCGACGATTTTTGTTGTTGGCAGCGACGTAACAGACGCGCAAAAAGCACCGTTTGAAGCGCTCGGCAAAACGATCATCACAGCAGGCACAACGCTAGAAGAAACACTGGAAACATTACATACGCACGGCATCACAGACATTTTAGTCGAAGGTGGCGGGGCGATTCATAGCTCGTTCATTCGCGCACAGCTTGTGAACCAATACATCATTTACGTCGCGCCAAAAATTATCGGTGGGGCACATGCACTATCGCCAGTAACCGGAGCGGAAGTTGATTTCATGTGTGAAGCGGTGGACGTGAAGTTTTCATCGTTTGAAGCGATTGGCGACGATTTAAAAATTATCGCGTATCCAAAGGGGGACAACTAAATGCGTTTAGGCTTTGATATTGATGATACGCTCATTCAATTACGTGAGCATGCGTTTGTGCTGTATAAGGAAGAGCTGCAGCAGCACGTAACGGACGATGTATTTCGCGCCATTAAACGCGTGGAAATTCACGAACCATTTGGCTTAACGGATGAAGAGGGCAGTGCGTTATGGCAGCGCATGAACGAGCATGTGTATTTTACCGATTGTCCAGCATATGAAGGGGCAAAGGAAATGCTTTGGCAGTTGAAAAACGAGGGGCATGATATTTTTTACATTACCGCGCGCCCGGTCGATAGCTGCATGCGCACGCGCCAATGGATGGTGGATGCAGGATTCCCAGTAGACGAAGGGCATTTTTATTGCGGCATGGCAGATGACGAGAAGCTTGCGATTATTGCCGAGCTTGATTTAGATGTGTATGTCGACGATAAGCCGAAAATTTTGCATTCGTTGAAGGAACTGCGTACGATTTCAGTGCTGCGCGATCAGCCGTACAACCGCGACGAGCCATTTGAGCGCATTACACAGTGGTCGGAGTTTATGAAGTATGTGACGGTTGAAAAATAACAGAAAAAAAGATGCTACATGTCGAAGCGGACGAGTAGCATCTTTTTTATATTTTTATAACAACGCCTTTGCAAGCAGCGTATACGTATCGACGCGGTGTGCAAATTCACTTTGGTTCGCATTAATCATCGCCTCATCAAAGCCAAACTGCTCGGCGTCGTCGCGTAATTTTTCGGCAACGACTTGTGGTGTACCGACAAGATGTAGCTTGCGACTGTCTTGAATCATCGCCTCGTCCATCTCCGTTAACACGACGTTCATCGCTTCCTCGTTTGTGTAAAACTGCGGCATTTGCCCACGCATAAGCTGTAATCGGTATAAATCAATCGCGCGCGCACGATATTCCGCCTCATCAGCAGTCGATGCAACCGTTGCGGCATACGTTACGGTAACTTCAGGTTGCTGTAAAAAATCGTTTGGCACGAAGTTGTTACGGTAATGCTCAAAAATATCGCGTGAAGCTTGCCCGTTGAAAAACTGCGCGAATGAATAGCCAAGACCGAGCTGACCTGCACGCAATGCGCTGTTGCCAGTAGAGCCGAGTAGCCACGGCGTTGCAAGCTGTACGTTTGCCGGTGTGACGCGCACAGGACGGTATTCGGCAAGTTCGGATTGCTCGCCGTTCATGAGCTGTAAAATCGCTTTGATTTTATCGTATTGGTCCTCCATGTACACGCGGCGACCTTGTGCAAGCGCGGCAATCGATGGGTGATCGCCACCTGGAGCGCGTCCGATGCCGAGGTCGATGCGTCCAGGGAAGTAGCCGCTTAGCGTATTGAACACTTCGGCAATTTTGAGCGCGGAATAATGCATCGACATGACACCACCGCTACCGACGCGGATGTTTTTCGTTTGCGCGGCAATGGCAGCAATCGAAATTTCGGGTGCCGAGCTAGCAAGCGACAGCGTGTTGTGATGCTCCGCTAGCCAAAATCGCGTGTAGCCGAGTTCATCGCCAAGCTGTGCAAGCGCTAAGCTGTTTGCAAGTGCTTGTTGGGCGTTTATATTTGCGGGAATGGGAATTTGATCGAGTATACTAAGTTTCATAAGTATCCACCTCTTTGTTATATTTACTATTGTAACTATAACGTATTTAGTACGAAAGTGTTGAAGAAAGGCTTACGAACGGTCGTTTATGTCTAATTTGTGAGATAATTCAAATAACATTGCAATTAGGAAAGGATTGCTTTAATATTCTTCAGTATAAATACTGTAGCACAAACAGGAGGGCAACATGACAGTATTGAAATTGTTAGTAGTAGACGACAGCTTTTACACGAAGGCAAGTCAATTAGAAAGTCCATCGTACACATGGCAAGTTTTTCATGAAGCGGATGCGCATAATTTAATTTTGAATAGCTACATCGTCATGTGTTTACCGATATCGAAATGGTGTATTAACCCATACATAGAATCGATTTTTCCAGTGCAATGTGCATACATACGAAAAGTAAATTTATTACTAAGTCGTTCGGCGGCGATAATTGCGGCAAGCGACGAGGAAAAATACGAACTAGCGAATTTGTTGTTACAACGTTTAGATATAGAGGCGGTGCGACGTGGCTTAATATTTGAAAGCTGTTCGTTTAGCAAAAAAAATGCGCTGCTTGAGCAAGTCGAACAGCAAACATGGGACAATATCGACCGCACGTTTTTACAAGCACAAAAAGAAGACTTATTAAAGCTATTTCATTTAATGAACGCGCAGTGCTTTTTAGAGCGCCTCGTTGATGAATTGCTCGTTCAACTGCAAGCAAAAAAGAAAAAACCACTTACATCGAAGTCGTAACGATTTTCGGTGTAAGTGGTTTTTGTCGTTTAATACGAGCCGTCGCGTATGAAGCGAGAAATTTTGCACGGCTTGTTGTGATAAAGGCGCACGCTGCTCACATACAGTCGTTCCTTCGCGCGTGTGGCACAGACATAAGCGAGGCGACGTTCCTCAGCGAGCGCTTCGTCGGGCGTTAACAGCTCGTCGCTCAGCGCATTTTGCTTGCCTAACGCTTTAAAGTGAGGCAGCATCTCCTCAAACCAGCCAATCGCAAACACCGCCTCAAACTCCAATCCTTTCGCGCTATGAATTGTCATAATCGGCACGGCATCAATGGTTGGATCGTTTTTCATGCGTTCCATTTCGCGCTTTTTTTGTTGCAAGTAATCAAAGAAGTTTAAAAATTCCTCAATTGTACGGAAGCGTGTAATCGACACTTCAAACTCATCAAACAGCTCGCGTAGCTCTTCTTTATGCAGCGTTTTCGTACGTGCCGCATCAAGCTCTAGCTGGCGCTCACAATTAACCGAGCCTGTGCGCAAATCGTGTAACACCTCTTTTGGCGACTGGTAACGATAGCGCAAAATGGCGTTCATTTGGCGAATGATAGCATCTTGCTGGAAGCGCTGTGCTTTTTGTGATGCCGCCTGTAGCATGACGCGCTCAAACAGCGACTTGTCGTCAATGACAAATTGCGCGTGCTCAATCAAACTTTGCCATGTGTGCTGTGGCATGTACAGGAGCTTACCGAGCAATGTGATGGCGTCCGCATCGTTTGGGTTGAGCGAAATGCGCATCGCCGCAATGAAGCGCTTAATATAGTCGTGGTCATAAAACGTCTCGCCTTGCTTCGTATAGTCAATGACCGGAATTTCTTTTAACACGAAATGTTCAAACAGCGTGCGAATGTACGTCGCTGAACGGGTTAGCACCGCCATTTGTCGATACGGTAAGCCGTTGTAGTGCAGCTGTTGAATTTCATCAAGCACGAGTGCCGCCTCCTGCTCAGGGGTAAGCGCCATTTCTAAATAAACAGGGTGACGCTTCGCAGCTGGCACGTTTAATACCTTTTTAATTTGTTTTTTATTTTTCGCAATGATGGCGTTACCGAAGCCGACAATGTCAGCGGTCGATCGGTAATTCGTTTCGAGCTTTATTTGCTTTGCATCGGGGTAGCGCTTATGAAAATCGAGCATGAAGCTACTCGAAGCGGCACGCCACGTATAGATGGTTTGATTGTCATCCCCGACGATGCATAAGTTGTCGTGCGGTGCAGCAAGTAGTCGCGTCAGCTCATATTGCACAGTCGATACGTCTTGAAACTCATCGCATAGCACGTAGCGGAATCGCTCTTGATACATCGCGCGTGCCTCATCGTCATACAGCAATAAATAATACACTTCAAGCAAAAAGTCATCGAAATCAAGCTCGTTACGCGCCTCTTTATCTTGCTCGTATAGCTCGTACACTTTATGCAGCGTAAACATTTCCGTTTTTTCGTTCGCATTTTTAAGGTCTTGTGCTTGCGTTTTAATGTCGATTGGGCGAAGCATGCGGTTTTTCCATTTCGAAATGATGTTAATAACAGCTTCTGGTGTGTAGTCGTCAGCAAGCCCGAGCTTCTTTAAAATCATTTTAAAGCGAAAATGCTTCGACGCCTCAGACGATAGCACTTGAAAATCACGTCCTTGCTCGCGTAAAATGCGCAAACAAATGGCGTGGTACGTGCCGACTGTAATATTGGCATACAGCGCGCTGCTCGATAGCTTCGCAAGGCGTTC
>JAXJTE010000184.1:0-1912 GCA_036309765.1 Caryophanon sp.
ATTATACGAAGCTAATTAGTAACAGCTACAGCGAAGAGTCTGCCGTGACGATGAGCCGAACGATTAGCGCATGGATTGAAGGTGCGGTCACATTGTCGCTTACAAAGCATAACAACGAGCCGCTACTAACGATGATGGACGTGCTACCAAAGCTGTTGCAGGTGTACAAATGATGCAATTTAACGCACTCGTACCAGAATTATCGGTCACAAACATTGCACAATCGAAATTTTTTTATACGGAGCTGCTTATTGCTCCAATACGATGAAGAAAACAGTTAGTGGGACACGCGCCGCTAGCTGTTTTTTTCTTTTTTACTCGCAAACACATTCCCTCATCACGCTCGATTATGTCGATGCGGTGTTTTTTATTTCACCATTTTCTTACATCAGTATAATAAGTGAGAAATTAGCAAGCTGTCTATATTTAGTATAAATATGCCATTTGTGATAAATGCCCTCTTTTATACCTATCAAATATACTAAAACATTATAGTATCTTCAATTTCAATATTATTGTTTTCACAAACGATGAATAAAAAGTCATGATAACGATGTAAATTGTTCTAGATTTTGTAAAATGTTTATGTATATAATGTCTTAGCAGGTAAGAATATTTGATTAAATACGGGATATTTTTGTTTAATTTGTTTCAATTTTTATCCTTTAAAGATATGTATTAACTAAAATAAGAAAGGTTGAGAAATGTGAGCATTCGTAAAAAAATTAGATTGTCTTTTGGTATTTTGATTTTCTTCATTTTTGGTATTTCACTATTCGGTTATTTGGAAATTTCAAAGGTGAATGATAAATACGGAGGCATGATTTCACTTGAGTTAGAAGGATTTTATATGACATCCGAATTTCAATATAATGCGGCGATGCAAGACATTCAGCTGCGCCAGTACGTGCTAGAGAAGGACGACGATACGTTGCGTACATTAGAAGAAAGTCAAAAGCTTGTCGATGAAGGAGTCGTTGAGTTATTCGGGCTTGCAAAATCGGACGAAATTAAGCAAAAAATTACGACTATTGAACAGCATAACATCGCATTTAACGAGGCTGCTGCAGAAGTGAAAGCCGCGATTGCAAGCAATGACGAAGCACGTGCAATCACGCTCATCACACAAGACGCAAAGCAAGCAAATACAGAAATGCTAGCAGAGGCCCAAACGATTTTAGACGTCGTGAAGAAGCGTTTCAGCGCAACAGCGACCGAAACGAATACGTGGGTCCAAAGCATACTTGTTTTATTAATTATCATTAGCCTCATTAGTTTAGCAGTGGCGATTTTCATTGTGAAGTCATTAAACCGAACTATTTCAAAACCGCTTCATAAATTAGCAGCAGCGGCAGGCGAAATTTCAGTCGGCAATTTAACGGTGGCAGATATTGAAACAAAATCGAATGATGAGGTTGGACAACTCGGGCATGCCTTTAACAAAATGAAAGCATCACTACAAGACATCATCATTATTTGTAAAGACAACGCGATTGATTTATCCACGATGTCGGAGGAATTAACGGCGAGTACGACACACGTCGCAACTACTTCGGGCAACGTCGCAACGAATATTGAAGCGATGTCATCGTCTATTACAGGCATTGCGAGCGTATCACAGCAAACGTCGGCGTCAATGGAACAAGCCGCACATGATATCGAAGCAATTGCCGACACGACGCAATCATTAAAAGAGCGTTCACAAAAGGCGAGCAACTTAGCAACGTCAGGTAACGAGCATTTAACGCACGCAAAGGCACAAATGGATACGATTTATCACGCGACACAAAGCACAGCCAATGTCGTACAAAACTTAAGCGAACAATCGCAACAAATTCAAGAAATGACGAGCATGATTACGCAAATTTCGGATCAAACGAACTTGCTTGCACTAAATGCAGCAATCGAAGCG
>JAXJTE010000185.1:0-19707 GCA_036309765.1 Caryophanon sp.
ATGAACAAAGAACAAGTTGAAGCGTGGTTAGAAGAAGATGAATACTAACGATGTGGGCTTTGCCTTTGTGTCATTTAAGGGGGCAAAGGGTGGCAAAGAAAGACCGATTTTTATCGTCGAAGTGACCGAACAAGACATTGTATTTTATGCCATCACTTCTCAATATGAAACAAAATCCCTGGCTATTCAGCGTCAGTATTATCAAATTGTGCAATGGCAAGAAGCTGGGTTAAAGAAGCCGAGTTGGATTGATATCGGTTCGAAGCGAGTAGTTGAAAAATCGATGTTGGCATTTGATGTCGTAGGGGAGCTAAGTACCGAGGATATTCAAGGACTAGCTGAGTTTATTGAGCAGTACACGCGCATTCATTAATACAAGATGAGATATGAAAAGCGGAAAACATCGCCTTTGCAGCAGCAAACACGATGCGATCCGCTTGAATTATTTATAGGTGTTTTGGAATAAAAAGTGCATGATGTGTTTGCGTGTACATATACATGTTATTGTCGAAATTCCGGAAAATATTTGTCAGATGCGCGTGAGAAGGCTAGTATGGAAAGTAACAAAAATGCGCGTAAAAAAAAAGCTACCTATCGACGCCACTAAAGGGGAGGGCAATCCCCCATAGCAACTCAAGGTAGCTTCATAAACGACCGAACTGTACCTTCGTTCGTTTTCATAAGCCCATCTTAAAGGATTTTCTGTTTGAAAAGAAGGGTTTTAGCAGAAGAAAAGAGAGCAAAGGAAAACGACTGGAAAAGTTGTCTTCGTTTGCTTTTTTTGCGCCTAAAGGAGAGAACGTAAAATGGGATTACCACATATTCACGAACAACTCGTACAAGATTTACGATTGGTTGACTGGGCCCACCTTGTACACCCCAGTGAAGACGGCTATGTCACAATTGCCACGCGCAGTAAACAAGGGTAGAAGGAAACGCACTATCCTGTTGATCTTTGGTACCAATACATCGTGCAGCAAGACGACATTGACTGTTACTACACACCAAATACGGTCTACAAGCCGCACCGATTAGCGGAAAATGCGCGTCATATTAATGCGTTTTATGTCGATGTAGATTTTTATAAAAATGCGTTGTCATTTGAGGAAACACTCGATGCCATTGACTTTTTAGTGCGTACGGAACGTTTGCTTGAGCCAACGTTTATTGTGCATTCGGGGCAAGGCATGTATTTGTTTTGGCAAATTGAGAGTGTGCCAGCGAAGTATAAACAAGTATTGAAGTTGTTTAGTCATATTCAAAACTTTTTAATCGACACGCTGAAAGATTTGGGTGCCGATCCACAGGCAAAAGATGTCGTGCGGGTGTTGCGCGTCCCGACATCTACGAATACGAAAACAGGGAAGGCTGTTCGTATTTTAAATTACAGTAAAAAGTTTTATACGATGCGTTGCTTGCAGCAGTTCATGAATGAAGCATTGATGATTGACTTAGAGGCCGTTCAAAAGCCGTCACCGAAGCAAAAGAAAGGACGTAAGGTAAAGTATTTATATAATTATTTTACGCTCGCTGTGGCACGCGCTAGCGACCTTAAAACGCTATGTAAGCTACGTAACTACGAGATTAAAGGCTATCGCAATGCGTTTATCCATGTGTATGCGTATCAAATGTTCCTCGTACATAATCATTATCACGTTGTGCGGCACTTCACGATGGACTTTAACGAAGCACTTCAGACGCCTTTATCTAAACCAGAAATCGAAGCCATTGTGAAATCGACGTTTAAAGCATATGAAGGACATCGTGAGAACATTTCAAAGGGATACAACTACAAAAATGAAACCTTGATCGACTTATTAGCAATTACAGAAGAAGAGCAGCAACAGTTACAGACGATTATTAGTAAACGAGAAAAGTTAGACCGTATCAAATAACAGATAAATTGGGGACTTTAATACGTTATGTAAAGAAGATTTTAAACGGGAAGTAAAAAGGGGAACTGAAATGTGAATAATTTTTTCATTAAGCCTTTAACATAAACAGTCTTACTCACGTCTCATTCGAAAAAAGTGCAACAAAAAATGCAGAGAAAATATCCTCTGCATTTGGTCGTCCCCTCGACTACCTTTATTATACAATAAATACCAAATAAAAAGAAAGAATTACGTTTCGTGTACCGAAGAAACAATGTTTACAGATTTTCCGAGCGAGAAAGCCCATTGCTTTAGCTATGGGCTGAAAGCGAAGTCAGTCAAGGGGTAGCTTTTGCTAGCTCAATTGACTGAAAATATGGTACACTTGTTCTATAGACAAGTAAAAGTCTCTAAAACATTCTCGTTCATTGATAACTAGATATTGTATGAGGTTCGATAGCCAAATTCATGCTATCGGTAAAACAATATGTGTCGTCACGCAAAAGACGTTAAAACACAGACGTACCCAAAGCTGTACACTATGGTAACAGTAGTGTAGCCCTATCTGCTAGAGGCACTGGATAGGGAGGGGCAATGAGATACCCTAATCTTGAGGATTGTTCAAAGCAGAAATGAATTGCGAACGGCAAATCACTCAAGAATCCCACCCGTGCACCATAAGGTGAAGGGCTTGCGGCTTTAGCCGTGGGAGTCTCAAAATAATGTTAGTTTGCACGCTACAACAACTCCTGTTTGTGCATCGATGCCGAGAACTGGTTCACTGTTTGCTGTTTCGAAGCTGTAAATTAAACGCAAGCCGGGCTTTTCGCCGTATACCTTTTTCCATTGTAGCTTCGGAAAAATGCCTTCAGCCGGCAACAACGCTTCAACCGGACGAATCGATGGCGGTGAAAAAGCTGCTAACTCCTCAAACGACATATCCGGTGTCATGACCAGTAACAATGAGCCGTCCTTTTTACTGACACCGATGTGGAAATATTCATTGCTAATCGTATAGCCGTCTTTTTGTAAAGAGAAGATGAAATACGCTTTTCCTTCTTCCTCACGCTCATCAGACGTTACTGAGACGAATAAATAGGGCATGAATTCATGAAAGTATGTCGCAACAAACTGCGCTGCAATACATAGGCAATCTTCTTCTGTTAGTACGTCCTCGCCTTGTTGTTCGACAAATGCCATGAAGCTAATAATGCGCTTGTTTTCTGGCTGTAGTACCGCCCATAAATGGTCTTTATGGCTGCTTTTCACATAGTCCGCAAACGTTTCATTGATCGATGGCTCGAACGCTTTTGGGCGCCAGCTAATTTTGTCTGTACTGTCGTCCGTACGTTCCCAGCTATCGTCAATCTTTAGCATGCCTTCAATTGTCGTTTGTGGCTCTAACAGCTCAACATGAGGAAATGGCTCGTCGTTATACTCTGGTCTTAGGATTTCATCGATCGCTTCGCCCGTCATCGCATCGTACGCTTCTACTGCTAGCATGGCACTTTTATACATCACTTGAATGCCTTGTCCATCGATTAAGTTTTCCGTACGCAGTGACCACTCACTGCGATACAATCTTTCGAGCAATTTCTCTGGTGGATACAGCTCTTTTGGAATTTGTGCTGGCTCGGTAATGTAGCCTCTATACGTAAATGAAATTACTTCGCCACAATGCGTTACTTCAATGCGGCAATAATAAGCTTCTAATCGCAGCCCATGAACTTGTTGCTCAAATCTAAAAATCGTGTTCGAACCTTGATTACGCTCTGTCACGTGCTCATAATGCATTAGTGCGTCTGGGTACTGCGCATGCAAAAAGTTTTTCGCAATGATGCGCTTTTCCTCTAATGAAATCGGCTCGCCTTCCTTCGTTGGCAACTTTAAAAAATCCGTTAAACGCCCTTCTGAGTTCATGTGCAAATATACCGGTTCTTCTTCCGCTTTGCCTTGCCACATAAACGACGACACGCCGTCTTCTACATAACTGTTTAACGCCAATTCATAATGCGCTGGTACATCCGCATATTTTTGTGCCATCGCAAACATCTCTTGTTTTAACATATGCTTCACTTCCTTCATTCCTATTTCTTTTTCGTTTAGGCGCTCTAGCACGCCACGCAATTCTTTTCTTCCTCGGTGCAAGTACATTTTCACGGTATTGACTGGCTTGCTCATAATGTGCGCAATTTCCATCACTTTGAAATCGTAAAAGTAATGCAACATAATCGCGAGCTGATATGGTCGCTTTAGCTCACGAATCGCTGTCGTTACATCTGTTTCGATGCGCGGCTCCTTATTATCCAGCTGCATCACAAGTGCTTCGTGCAATTGTCCAAGTCGCGCTTGCTTTTCCAAAATGCGATAGCTTTCGCGCACTAAAATTTTATACAGCCACGTCCAGAAATACTTCAACTCCTGTAACTGGTGCATCGCTTTAAACGCCTGTAGAAACGTTTGCTGCACAACGTCCTCGACATCCGCTCGATCGTTCACATATCGACACGCTGCCTTTTTTAATCGTTCTTCGTAATGCTCTACTAAATAAGCAAATGCATCTTCATCGCCTGCACGTGCTTTTTGTATATATTGTTCCAAAATTTCCGCCTCCTACTACGTTAGAGCATCGAATTAAACAAAAGGTTTCAACGACGCCTACTTTTTTTCACGTGAAACAAAAAACGCTATTTTTGTACGATCAACCATTTACAGAACAGATGGCTGAGGGAACGCTAATACCCAAGAGCTTTCGCTTTCTATATGTACTTTTTTGTCCTGTTTTCCATATTTAAATGTACTTTCACGAACACCAAAAGTATAGTTCGTCTTAAAAAGTATAAGAAAGTATAAAGAAATATAGTTTTGTATAAAAAAATATAAAGTTGTATAAGCATTTCAGTCCGATCAACACATCTACACAAAGCAGCTCCTGTCACTGTGATATGATATGAAAAACAGAAAAAGGGGTGTAAGCAATGCTCGTACATACAATTGATGAGAACGTATCGTTACGTTTATTTACGAAGGACGATGCGCAAGAGTTTTTCCAATTAACGATCGATTCAAAAGCTTATTTAAAAGAGTGGCTCGGCTGGCTCGATTATACGAACACGGTTGACGATACCGCAAAGCATATTCAAGCAAGATGTGAGGAGATTGCAGCAAACAGTGGCTACCCACAATCGTTTGCCATTATATACAGAGGTCGCATCGCCGGCACAATTGGCTTTAATACAATTAACAACGCAAGCAAAATTGGCGTCATCGGCTATTGGTTAGGCGAAAGCTTTCAACAAAAAGGCATTATGTCCAAAGCGTTAAAAGCAGTGATTCATTATGGTTTCCATGACTTGAAGCTTAATCGCATCGAGCTGCACGTCGCAACCGAAAATTACAAAAGCCGAGCGCTCCCTGAAAAGTTCGGTTTCAAAGAAGAAGGACACATTCGACAAGCGGAGTGGCTGTACGATCATTACGTCGATCATGTTGTGTACGGATTGCTTGCCGAGGAATGGACGTCCATTTAAATATACGATGCTGAACCTCTGTAAACGTTGTTGTTTAGAGAGGTTTTTGTATACGCTACTTCCAAAAGTATAAAGAATTATAAAAATGTATAAGAAAATATGATAAAGTATAATAGAGTATAAATTTGTATAGAGGAGTGGATAGTTTGGTTCATGTCATTGTAGTTGCAAATGAAAAAGGTGGCATCGGTAAAACGACGATTGCCTGCAAGCTAGCATCTTTACTTTCAACGGATTCACATGAAAAAGTGGAAGCGAAATACAAACGTACAGCGGAAAAAGTGTTATTAGTTGATACCGATTTACAAGGCAATGCGACGTTTTTTACAACGCGTCAATTACGCTCACAATTTGAAGGGCGCAGCTTAATTGAAGCAATTGCAGAAGAAGATGCAACGGACTACATTATCGAGCTGACCGAGCATTTGCACGTCTTACCATCGAGCTCAAAAGTGGCGATGTTTGATGCGGAGTTTACAAAGCTGCGCCATCAATTAGAGGAGCCTGCAAAATGGTTGCAGCGCACATTAGCACCTGTAGCACACAACTACGATTGGATTGTCATTGATACGTCACCATCTTTAACCGAACTTCAACTTCAAACGTTCAATGTTTCATTCGGCGGTTATACAAACGTGTTAATTCCGATGCAAACGGAGCGATTTGGCTTCCATAGTGTGCAGCAATTTTCAGATACGTTGACGCCAGTGGAGCAGCACACGAATCCAAACTTAGCTGTCCTCGGTGTCGTACCAGTACTAACAGATGGAACACTCGTTGATAAAAACATTATGGCAGAAGCGAAGGAGCAATTTGGCGACTTGCTATTTAAAACCGTTATTAAACGTCGTGCAGGTGTGAAAAAAATGGTCGATACCGGATTTAGCGAACATTATGCAAAAGAACGAGAAGCGTTACAAGATTTTTACGACTTACTTCTAGAGGTGAAACAACATGTCTGACTCAATTAGTTCGTTAAAAAATTTAAAGAAGAAAAAACCACTTTTTAATGTAGGTGAAGGAACTGCTGCTGAAGCGATGACGAAAAAGAATACGGTTTCTGCCAATCGTCACGAAAAAAAACGCTTATCTGTGCACCTTTCAATTTCATTAGAAAAAGAATTCAAAACATTATCGAAACGGTTAGGAATTTCTGTTGCGGATTTATTAAACGCCGAGTTAAAACAATTTTTGAACGAGCCAGATGAACGAAGCTTATTCAATCATTATGTAGAAGATGAATTTGCCAATCGCGGTTACAATTTAGATGCGACTGTAAAGCAACAGCTCGACGATTATTGCGCCAAACATAACCGATCAAAGCGATTTGTCGTCGAAGCCATTTTAAGTGATTTCGCGAAAAAGTATAAAGATATATAATAAAATATAAATATGTATAACGATGTATAAAGAAGTATAAGAAGACGTGCATGAAACTAGCGCGTCTTTTTTATATTTATTCGCCTATTTTTTTCTTGCACCTAAAGTAACTTGAGGTTTTATACTCAACCTATACTTTCGCAAAGGAGTTTTGAACATGAACGAACAACAGACATTTACAATTGGCGCATTTTCGAAAAAGACAGGCATTGCAGTGCATACACTACATTACTATGATGAGCTCGGCTTATTGCAGCCAGCAAAGCACCCGACATCAGGGCATCGCATCTATACAGTAGCAGATGCGATTTTACTACAAAAGATTTTGAGCTTGAAGTTTTTAGGCTATCGTTTAGAAGACATAAAAGCGTTGTTACACGAAACACACTTCACCGCTAATTTAAACGAAAGCTTAGCGCTACATTTAGATGCATTGCAGCAAGAACAGCAACGTATTTCACAATCGATTGAATCGATTCAGCGCGTCATGGCACTTGTCGAGCAACAAAAGACGATTGATAGTGAGCTGCTATTTAGCCTCGTCCATAGTATGCGAACGGCGCATGTGCATGAAGAATGGATGGCACAGCACGAATTGCATGACGTAGCAGCTGCACTTGAGCAAAAAAGCGATGCACAAAAACAGGCGCTCGACGAAAGCTTCATTGATGTGACGAAGCAAGTAAAAGCGTTATATGGTCAGCCAGTGTTACACCCGGACGTTCAACTAATGGTACAACGTTATATGGACGCATTGTTTATATTTTTAGGTGACGAGTTAATTGAACAGCTCGCGAATACGAACATTGAGGAGCTGGATTTACGCGCACTCGAACAAGCTACCCCATCACCTCTTTCTGATGACGAGCAAGCATGGTTAAATGAGGCAATGGCGTATGCCGCAACTGCGAGTGAACATGACACAATGAACGATTAAACTACATTATTGTATTTTCCTAATTTTTAGATTTGAGCAATGTATTACGAGTTTCGTTTGCAAGAATAAAAAGATTTCATGTTGTAGTTTCTTCTTGCTTAATGGAAGGATTTCATCATAGCCCCATTTATCGAGCCCTTTTCTACCACCAAAGACGATGGCATAGGGTGAATTGCTATACACATTTCGGTAACGTCGTCTCATCTTGTTCTAACACGTATTGGCGTAAATGAATCCCTTGCATTGCGATGTTTTGTTGTAATTCAGATGTTAAATACACACCTTCTAAGTCAAAAGCAATCATTCCCGTATATTCGTCATTCACTTTTGAAATTTCAATATAGCTATATAATGAAATACCAAAAATGAATAAAATTAAAATACTAAATGACAGTATAATCTTTTTACTAATCTTCACTTTATTCGCTCCCTTTTCAATTGAAATCTATTGATTATTCATATAAGTCAAAATGTGCAATCAATAGTACCTATGTAATCGTTAATCTTCAACTTTAGGAATTATTATATGCATATATATTTTAGGAAATCTATATATTTATTGCTGAATAAGGAGACTTTAGTTTTATTCCAAGTGAAAAAACAATCAATCGTCACATAAAATTACTCATTATAGAATTAAATAGGAAATATGTATATTATTAGGTTCATTTCGATGGATGTAGGTTTGCTAGAATCTTTATCGCAAAATTACGATGTGAGATATGTGCGTATTCAGAAATGACAGAAGGGAAGTCGTGATAACTATTCCAGTGACTATCAACGTCGCCTGTTATTTTAGTCTCAATTGTCCTTAATATGTTACATAAATATGTTTGATTTGAAAACATTGGAACTATAAAGTGACGAATAAATTGTTTTTTTACCGCTAAATTTGAAAATAATATATAAAAACTAGTAAAAATGGTTTAATATGTGCATATGTGTTTACAAAATCAAAGGAGTACAATAGAAAAATGAAAATAAAACAATTATTAACAATCACTTCATGTGTGCTAGCAGTGTTAATTATAATATGTAGCTGGAGTCTTTATTCGCTTAACAATCACATGGATGCGGAAATTGAAACGTTACAGCTAGATAAAGAGCTTGAAATACTTGCAACGCAGCTTCAAGGCGCATCTGATTATTTAACGAATGAAGTACGTGCGTATACGCAGTTTGGTGAAACGGTTCACTTTGATAACTACTGGCGAGAAGTAAACGAGACGCAGACACGTGAGTTTGTTGTGAATCGTTTAAAAGAGCTACAAGTACCAAATGAGCTGCTTGATTTAGTTGAGGAAGCCCAAAGTAAATCAAATAGTTTAATCGCGTTAGAGGAGCAAGCAATGGCGGCTGTTGAGGCGAAAAACTTAACATTAGCGCGAAAGCTAGTATATGGAAGCGATTACGCAGATGGTAAAGCGATGATTGCTGAGCCATTAAAGCAGTTTAGAGAAGATTTACAGCAATGGACGGACGAACAAATTGATTCTGCACAATTAGCCGTACAAACGAATATGTGGTTGTTAACTATCGTATTATCATCGCTTGTCGTAACATTTGTGCTAACATTTATCTTATTATTTAAAAAATTAGCGCCATTACGTCCACTTGCGGCGATTTCAGAGCGTTTTGCTTCAGGAAATATTCAATTCACACCAGTAGACGTAACAGGTAATGATGAAATTGCGACGTTATCACGCTCATTTAATGCGATGGCAACATTACTTCGTGAAGTATTATCAACGGTGCACCATGCAAGCGATCATTTAGCAGCATCTTCTTTACAGCTAAATGCTAGCATCGAACAAACGAACACAGCGACAGCGCAAGTAACAGGAGCGATTGAGCATGTTGCAAGCTCGTCAAGCGAACAAGCCGTGCATATTGAAAACAGCAGTAACGCGGTGCATGATGTATTGCAAAACATTCAGCAAATCGAGCAGTCTGTACACGAGGTCGCATCGATTTCTGAGGAGACGACATCGCAATCAATGCACGGTGAAAAGCAGCTACAAGAAGCTGTAATGACAATGCAAGTGATTGAAAAAACGGTGGACGATACAGCGAAATTTGTCGAGCAGTTACGCGTACGCTCAGGCGAAATCGGTGAAATCATTACAGCGATTACAGCCATTTCAGAACAAACAAACTTACTTGCACTTAATGCATCGATTGAAGCAGCACGTGCAGGCGAGCATGGTAAAGGTTTCGCAGTCGTAGCGAACGAAGTGAAAAATCTAGCGACGCAATCAAATGAATCGGCACAGCGCATTTCAAACATTATTGGCGCGATGCAGCAAGAGACAGCCGCAACCGTTCAGCAAATGGAAAGCGTCTTTACCGAAGTTCACCGCGGTGTGGCGACGATTGAAGAAACAGGTAGCTCGTTCTCACACATTTTATTATCATCAAAGCATGTTACGAATAAAGTACAAAACATGTCAAACATCGCCACGCAAATTGCGGCACATGTGGCAACAGTTGCAACATCAATCGAAGGCGTGCATGAATTCGCACAGAAGACGACAGGAGAAGCGCACAACGTTTCTGCACTGTCACAAGAGCAATTAGCAACGATGCACGAAATTGCGGCTTCTACAGACGATGTCGCGCATTTAGCGAAGGAATTAAACCGTGAGCTGATGAAATTCACGTTATAAACCATTCGTCGCATTTGGGTTATCATACAGACAAAAGCTTGCTTTATTTCTCAGTCGAGGAATGAAGCAAGCTTTTTTGTAACTTTTCACTCGATGTAACGTATAGTAATTAATGGAAATAGAGGAGGGGCAAAGATGAAGAAAAAAATGGATATTGCAGTCGGCTTGTATGTCATCGTGATTTTTTTGTACTTCCTATACATACAATTCACAGATGCAACGCTTCAACAACACGCATTAACACTACTATTTGGCGGTGGGCTTATATTAAACGGTGTGTATGAGTTACTCGTAAATGGACGAAAAAAATTCGGCACGGTGATGATCGTTGTAGCTGTGGTCGTTGTCATCAGTTCATTTGTACTCAATTTGCAATAGCACAAAAAGCTGATGTCGCAGTATGAAACGTCAGCTTTTCACTTTATTTAAATGTATCGACGTATAATTGTTCGATTTCGTCATCAGACATATTATCGAGCTTTTCCTCGAAGTTCGCAAAGCCTGCACTTTCAAAATGTTGCAGCAATTGCTCTTTCTTTTCTTCTACCTGTTCTAAACGTTCCCCTTGTTCCATAAACGCTTCCATTTGATCCATAAATAGCTGCAGCACATCACTTTGCTCTTCCCATAGCTCATTAAACGCTTCTGCGACATTGTATTCTTCTGCCACGAAATCTGAATCGAACGTTGCGACTACTTTCGCAAAACCTTGCAGCAATGTTTGTTGAATTTGCTTTGAAAGGTCTTTGAATGATCGCTGGAGCTTTTGTGCTGCTGCACTGTTGCTATTGAAATACCACTCGTCAAACTCTCGGAAACATTCAATCCAATGGTCTGCTTCAGTTTCATCGATACGCCCCATTTGTAGCGCTTCTAAACAGCTGTGGGCTTTTGATTCATTAGCCGTTTTTCGCAACAACGTATGTAAATCATCTTCTTGTTCGATGTATTCGTATGCTTCATATACAGGGTCTTCAAACGTATCGACGTTGTTTACGGTACTGTTATAACTTTGTACGTAGCCGATATATTGCACACCTTGCTGTTTTAACACCGCTTTGAATTGCTCGATCGTTCCGTCCATTTCATCAAATGGGACACTTTCCAAAGAACGAACGTTGAAATAAGCGATTGCACTTTCAATTGCGGAGTGAACGCCAACCGATGTTGGTTGCTCTAATTGATGTGTAAATGTTTCTGTCACACGTTGTAAAAATGGTTCATCGATATCGTTTGGAAATTTTGCATACAGCATATACTCATAATTGTATCCAGCCATGTTCATAACCTCACCTTCGTTTTCGTTAATAGTACCATATATTGTAACTTTTGACGAAATTTACGAAGTATAAACAGATTTATGAATGACGAAGCATAATGCTTTTTTGTGCGCGTTGAACTAGGGGCTGTATTAGCTGTCTAATAGCCCTAGTTTTTTCAGTACGCGTTGACGTTTTGCTTCTAAATCTTCTTCTGTATCTTCTATTTTGTTTACTGGTGCTTGTTTCTTCGCTGCTTCTACTTTAGCTAAATATGCTTGATAGTCTCTTTCCTCGGCTTCTGCAATGTCTTTTTCGTCGTAATTTAGCTTTTCAAGAATACGGCGTTTCGTTTGTTTCGCTTCTTCAAACTCTTCCATTGTCATTACTGTTTTTTCGCTTGGTTGATTGAACCAATTTGGTAGTATTTCGACACGTCTTGGCGTTTGTTCTGGAACGTGTGGGTTTAGTAGGTCGTGATATTTGTTTGCGATAATTTTATTGAGCATAGCAGCACGTTTTCGGATATTTTTTTTGCGTAGTAATGCATGGAATGAGCGATACATTAAGTCTTCTAGTTGCCAATGTGTTAATGGTGTATTGTTGTTTTTGAGTTTTTTGATTGTACCGAAAATGACTGACATGAGTTTTTTGAAGTCTGGAATTGGTCCAGTTGTTGCCATAGCTAATGCTTTTAATTGTTCATATAATGTTTTAGGTGGAGCTGTTTGCGTAGACGGATTCGCTTTAGCGGCTACGTCTTTCTTTAGATCTTGTGCTTCGTAAGTAATTGGTTCAAATTCAGAAGTCAGCGTTAAGTCCTTGATATCACTGGCTTTGTCAGGGAATGCAGATGTAAAGTACTGTTGTAAAGTAGCCAGTTTAAACGGTTTAATACGGTATAATTTCCCACTTTTACGCTTGCCGTTATTTCCTTTTTTGCCCCATTGTTTTAATATACTTACTGAATCGATCATGCCGAGCTTTTCTAGTGTGCGAAGGGCGGCATTCACTGTTTGGCGGCTGTAGCCTACAGATTCGGCGATTGTTGTTTGGTGTGGAAATGATAATCCGATGTTTTTGAGTGAGTGGCTACCGATTTTAAGCAATACGTCGATAACGGATTGCGGGAAACTGTTTTCGTTTAACCATTCTACGTATTGCCAAATCGTTTCGTCCATTTGTTGTATATGTTTATATGGTGAGTATTTTTCATTCATTTCTTTTAAGTTCATTTCGATTGCTGTTGTCATAATTCGTCATCCTCCTGAGAACAGAAAAAGCGCTTATATCGAATGGACGATACAAGCGCTTTGTATGACAAATGTTTTGTAGAAGAGAGAAATGTACAAATCATCAAAATATTTTTTGGATTTGCCAATCAAAAACTTGAAAATTGTTCGTATATACTTTACTATTGGTTATGTATAGTAATACAAAATTATTTACAAGATTTAAATATCTACAAAAGACGTCGACAAGTGTTGTATCGTGGTTTTGGCACGATATGACGGTGTTGAAAGGGGCCTAAGCCTTTCAGCACAGTCGGCTTTTTTTGTGTTCGTTTTTAGTTATGTATAATGATAATGCTAAATGAAGAATTGGGAAAAAGCAAGGGAAGAATTGAGAAAGTGATTGTTAGCTTTCTATTTTGTAAACATAGTTCGTTGCGATTTCCACTAATTCTTGCGGTCGTACCCAATGTATTTTTTTATTCGGGAGTGCGATTAAATCTACAAGTCGATTTTCCTTCACGATCATTTGCATGTTCCCGAAACGAAAGACCCTTTTTCGCCCGTCTGCTTTTCCGACTAATTCCGCAGCGACAATTAAATTGCGGATTAAATGTTTGCGAATATCTGATTTTTCCATCTGTGCGTTATTTTTAAATTCTTTGCGATATTTTTTATAGGGTGCTTTTGTGATTTCAATATCTTTAAAAAGTTCATAGCGCTTTTTCACTAACGCATTGAGGCTGTTTTTATGCGCTTTTTTTATGATTTTTTTTCGGAAAGGAAATTTGTCTGGATCTTGCATTGCTTCCACATCTACTTTAAACGCTGCTACAAATATGCCGAGCGATTTTTCCCCTTCTTCTCTTCCTTCGACTACAACTAATTGTCCTGGTTTTAACACGCCCACTTCAGCAGGCAACTCAAATGTATAAAAGCGTCTATGTGCTCGATTACCACCAAATTCAAATAAGACTTTTGCGAACATACGAAACCTCCATAACTGTTTAATAGCTGTATATGTAACGTATCATGTGTCGTGATTTTTGCCTAGTACAAAAGGTGAAAATGGAAGCAACAGGCTAGATGTTATAAATTGTGGTTCATCACCGTAAGCTCGGGTTGACGTTTGAACATGAATGTTGCTTGGAACAAGAGGCGGACTCCAGCGGGAAAAGCATGAGCTTGAGACTACAGGCTCATGCCATGCCCGCGGAAAGCCTGCCTCGGCGTGGAAAGCAACCCCAAGTTATGGTGAAGAGCCTAAATTGTTGCTTTTTGTGAAAGTAATCTCTATAGGTAAGTTAACTTAATTATAAAGGGTGATTATATGTGTGCAGAGCTGATTGAAACGATTAACGTACTGCAAAAGCAATTGAACGTGCGACTAGCAACGAAATTTGAAAAGATGATGGATAACGAGCTGACGGCAAAGCAAGTATTAATTTTAGAGCTTGTGCGTATGGGCAAGACGTCTTCAACGGAGCTTGCTGAACACGCACAAGTATCGACAAGTGCGATTAGCCAGTTGCTAAATAAGCTAGAACATCAAGGTTACATTGTACGTACGATCAATCCGACGAATCGACGCAAAATCGATATTGCGCTCGGAGACAAAGCAGTGGCGTATTTTGAACGAACGAATGCGCTCGACCGCGAAATTAATGAAAGCATGTACGGTCAGCTACCGGCAGAGGATTTGCAGGCGCTTGTGACGATTTTACAAAAGTTACTGCGCATTGCAGAAGCATAGGGGGATGTAACGATGCAGGAGAATACGATGACGTTACGTGATGGACGAACGTTAGGGTATGATGTGTACGGTGATCGACAAGGTGTGCCACTCATTTTATTACACGGTACACCAGGGTCACGCGTTTGGTTTTTAGAAGATGATGAAACGGCAAAGAAGCTCGGTGTCTATTTAATTGCGACGGATCGACCGGGCTACGGCTTATCGAGTGCGTTAAAAAATCGAACGCTGCTTGATTATGCGAATGATATTGAACAGCTTGCGAATCATTTAAATCTCGATACGTTTGCGCTGCTTGGCGTGTCGGGTGGTGGGGCGTTTGCGGCTGCGATTGCACATCGTTTACAAGAGCGCGTCACGGTGTGCAACCTCGTATCAACTGCGACACCGTTCATTAATGGCAAGCCGTCGAAATATATGGCGAAGGAAAATCGCATCGCCTTTTTCTTATCGAAGTATTTGCCATTTATTATTAAATTGTCGAGCAAGGCACAAAAGAAAATGATTGATACAAACCCTGAAAAGTTTAAGGAGATGATGAAAAAAAGCGGTAGCCATTTAGCGAAATGGGACAATGATCTGCTGCAGCGCGATGATATTTTAGACACAACAGTTGTACATAATGCGCAAGCGTATCGTCAAGGGGTCGATGAGGTGATTTACGAGTCGAACTTGCTCGCAAAAGACTGGGGCTTTACGGTGGAGGACATCGATGTGCCGGTGAATATTTGGCACGGCGAGAAAGATACGCTGTCGCCGATTGAGGAAGTAAAGCTGCTCGCACAAAAAATACCGCATTGCCAAACGTATTACATTCCAGAGGCGGGGCATTTTTTAACGGAACATGACGAGCTGTGGGAGCGCATGTTAGCAACTGTCATCGAACGACGTTAATTGTTTATACAACGTTATATTTTCTTCTACTTCTTTATACTTTGTTATACAAGTTTATACTTTCTTATGTTTTGTTGTGCAAAATGAAATAAAAACGAGCTATGCCACATGTTCTGTAACATGCGCGTACAAGATATTTAGTGAACGTAGTAATACCCCTCGAATCCACTTACGATTCGAGGGGTATTTTGATAGGTTAAATTTTAAAGCGTTGGGCTTCATTTTGTAGCTGTGTGGCATTGTTTGAAAGGGCGTTTGCGACACCGCTTACTTCTTGCATCGTCGCTGTTTGCTCTTCCATTGCGGATGCAATCGAATCAATGCTTGCCGATGTTAATTCAGCTCCGTTCGCAATTTCATGTACAGAAGCTGTCACTTCCTCAGCGCTTGCGGATAGCTGCTCAGCTGTTGCTGATATTTCTTGGATTTGCGATGACATGTCGTTCACTGCATGTGTAATGTCGCCAAACGATTGACCTGCATCGTTAATAATTTTAACCCCTTGTTCAACGGAACGAATGGCATTCGATACAGCGGTTGACACATCGGTTGTATCTTGTTGAATCGCAGACGTTAATTGGACGATTGACTTCGCTGATGTATTCGAATCTTCCGCTAGCTTTTTCACTTCATCTGCTACGACTGCAAACCCTTTTCCGTGCTCGCCTGCTCGTGCAGCTTCAATGGACGCATTTAACGCAAGCAAGTTCGTTTGCTCGGTAATGCTTGTAATCGCATTTGTCATCATTTCAATTTCTTCTGTTTGTTTTGCTAATTTATGTACGAGGTCGTTCACGAATACAGTGGAGTCATTAATCGCTTCCATTTGGCGCTTCGCCTCATGAATGATTTCCACGCCATTTTCGGCCGTTGTACTTGCATGAATCGACGAATGATTTAACGTTTGTGCAGCTTCTGCGATACGTTGAACACCTTGTGACGTTTCCTCCATCGCATGCGCACTTTCCAAAGAAGATTGTGACGCGATTTTCGACGTATCGGCTGTCATTTCAATTTGACGTGACACATCTTCTGTCGTTGCAGATACTTCTTCTGTGCTTGCAGATAACTGATCGGCTGATGTGCTTAGTTGTACCGCGTTTTCTTGTACGTTGCGCACTAAGCTCGTTAAATTTGATTTCATTTGATTAAACGTCATCGCTAATTGCCCGATTTCGTCTTTTGTATGTACTTTGAGTTCTTCATGTGAAAAATCACCCTCGGCCATATACACTGCTTTTTCAGTTACGGCATTTAACGGCGCAACGATTGTACGTTTCACGTAAAAGATTAAAAAGATAACAATCGCAAAGCCAACGACAAGAGAAATGAATGATATGATTTTTGAAGCAGATATTTCAGAAGCTATCGTGCCTTTTGCGTTTTCAATATCACCTCGTTGAATTTCAATCATTTGTGCAGCTACAGTGGAAATGCCCGTATTTGCCTCGCGTAACGGCCCGTTAATATAGGCTAACGCTTCCTCACGCTTCCCTGCTTCAATGGCTGCGATTGCTTCGACTAAAGAGGCGTTAAATGCGTGATTGTGTTGTTCAGCCTCGTTCGTTAACGCAATCATATCTTCTCGCAACGAACGCTCTTTAAGTAACTTAATCTTTTCATCCACGTTCCCTGCATATTGTTGTAACGTTTCTTTATTTGCATCTGAGCTTTCTAAAAAATACGCACGTAAAAACAATCCTTGTGTTGCCATGTTGTAGCGCAAATCATCCACTAAAACGAGCTGCTCCACATTATGGTCAAATGCATATTGTTGTTGCTCTGCGATATTTTCTAAGTTGAAAAAGTTAAGTACAGCTGTAATGCCCATTACGATAATGATAGAGTAAAAAGCCATCTTCAGTTTCGTTCCTACCTTCATTTCCCATCCCTCCCACTGCAATGTTAAAAATTAACTATATATTAATAGTAACATCATCGTGTGAGTGGATAAATGTTTTTTTACAAAATTATTGTAAAAACGAGAATGAATGCAACTTTAACTAGTGATGTAGTTATTCATAATGAAAATTCATTTTGGGCGCACTGAACTAACGGCAAAATCAGCTATGTGATTGCCTTAGCCACGGTCTTCTAACCAATTGTACTCGCCTGGTGCTAATGATACGCCTTCAAAATCGCTGTACATTTCTTTCATCGTTTCTTTGTACTGTTTGAACTCTTCGCTGTACTTGTAGTCATGGTGTTTTGCCATATTGTTGAGCGCCGCAAATACATAGCCTTTTAGTTTGCCATACGTAACGTTTAGGTAGCGTTTGTGCATAATTGTTTCTGAGACGAATTTAGAAATTAACGTTGTCCATTGTTTTTTATTCCAGCGTCCGATTTTGAATTCGTTGTAGTATTCGTTTGCCGTGTTTGTCAGTAAACGAATCGCTTCATGTTCATTTGTGATCGGTTCATTCGCTTTTCGTTGCTGTTCGACCTGTTTTGCGATGTCGTCAACGTCAATGACTGGTTGTTGTATGTTTTTAGGAATAGATGGAGACATATTTTGAGCTGTCCCTTGATAATTGGCAATTGCTAATTCATTTGATAATTTATTTTTTTTATTATTAAGTTCTTTGTTATTAGTGTCCGAAATGGAGACATGTTGTTGTTCAGATGTCGGCATAGTAGATTGCTCGATTGTGGCAATCTGATTAGAACAAGCTTCGTCGCTATGTACATCTGTGTTTTCAACAGGCGCGGCGTCCGAAACAAACAGTTCATCGAATTTACTCGTAATGTGGAAATAGCGCTTTGCTGGTAAGCCGTAACGTTTCGTTTCGATGAAGCCTTCTTGTTCTAACAATTTAATCGCTTGAGCTTGAGCCCCTTTTTTAATTGTTGTTTTATCTTCTAAGTCTTCGATTGTACAGAAGAACCACGCTTTGCCGCCGATCGTCGTTAACTTATTGCGTCCTGCCCAGTATTTGAATGTGCTCAGTAATTCGCCGTAAATTGTTGTTGGGATTAGCCCGACTAATTTTGCTAATGTTTTGTTTACCATAATAAAGCCTTTATTCATTGTCAGTTCATTTGTCATTGTAAGTTGCTCCTTTTCGGGAACGCAAAAACGCCTACATCGTAATTTAATCCGATGCAGACGTCTTGAATGTCATATTTACAGAAAGTGCTTTCCAAAAAGCTTGAACGATTGAATAAAACTTGTTATGATGTGTCTGTACAAGTTTACTCGTTAAGCTTGTATGGGAAAACACCTTCAGTAAGCTGCATCGTAGGTTTGGTACGATATGGCGAATAGTCAAGGACGGCAATCCGAAACTATTCACGCTGAAGGTTTTTTTTCACGCTCATTTTGATTTGTTAAAATTAATACTAGGTGTTTAGGGAACTTTTTGCAAGAAAATATTTTTTTGAGTGTTACATATTCGTCCTGTTTCGCGTGTTATTAACGTGAACAGGATTTTTTTTGCGTTGAATGAAAAGGAACGATTTTCTTATACATACTTATACTTTGTTATAAAAAAATATATTTCTTTATACTTTTATATACATGAGGAAGAAAAGGCTTCATTAAAAGGTCATCGAGGCGTGGCTAAGTAGTAAAGGCTAAATACTTTATGTTGGATATGCTAAATTTAAAAGGGAAATATTATGTTAAATTTCACTACAAAATAGTGGGAGTGGTGAAACAGGTTGCATTGTATGAACTTAAGTGATTTTAGAATACTAGCTATTAGTGAGTCTTTCTGTTTTTAGCCTTGTATAAATAATTCAAGCGGATCGCATCGTGTTTGCTGCTGCAAAGGCGATGTGTTCCGCTTTTCATATCTCATCTTGTATTAATGAATGCGCGTGTACTGCTCAATAAACTCAGCTAGTCCTTGAATGTCCTCGGTACTTAGCTCCCCTACGACATCAAATGCCAACATCGATTTTTCAACCACTCGCTTCGAACCGATATCAATCCAACTGGGCTTCTTTAACCCAGCGTCTTGCCATTGCACAATTTGATAATACTGACGCTGAATAGCCGGTGATTTCGTTTCATACTGAGAAGTGATGGCATAAAACACAATGTCTTGTTCGGTCACTTCGACGATAAAAATCGGTCTTTCTTTGCCACCCTTTGCCCCCTTAAATGACACAAAGGCAAAGCCCACATCGTTAGTATTCATCTTCTTCTAACCACGCTTCAACTTGTTCTTTGTTCAT
>JAXJTE010000186.1:0-17821 GCA_036309765.1 Caryophanon sp.
ATTGATCGCATTTGTGATGGCAAGTTCACTGACAGCGCTGTTTAACGGTGCACAGTTTGATTGGATGGCAGCAGAGGTTTTCGGGGTTTCGTTATTTTTTATCGGTGCATTTTTCATCAATTTGTGTATTGCAGATGATGTTCGACATGTGTTCTTGCGCGTGTTTCGCTATGACAAACGCCCAGACCCGCGTGCATTATGGCAAGTCGGTATCGGTGCGTTATTTTTTACCGTACAGCTTAGTGTTGTAGAAGTATTCGTTCCGGCATGGATGGCGTCGACGCTTGGTGGCATGCCGTTATATATTGTGTTTTCTTTTATGAATGCCTTTTTAATGACGGTTGTTTATGAAGAGCTGTTTTATGAAGCGCGTGAAAACGTACAAGCTTATAAGTTTAAAAAGCTAAAATAGTGCAGTGGAGTTATTCAAAAAGTAGTTTTTGAACAACTCCTTTTGTTGTGCAAGCAGTTTGCCATTTTATCGTTTCTGCGTAATTGTGTATACTATTAACATTATGGAGGTAGTGTTTACTATGTTGCGTAGGAGGGTACAAAAAACTATTCCTATATTGAAAGGAGGCAGCTGAAAGTCGATGATTACGTTGTTCGGATTATGGATGCATCAAAGAAATACGTATTTAGCGAAAAGAGATATTTTAACAGTGGACATTCTTGTTGAAATGGAGCAGCTACCTTCTGTCACGATGATTCACCTATCAAATAAATATAAAGGTGTCGTTCGTTTTAACGGTCGTCATGAGCTGGAGTTCGAACTATTTGAGCGACAAACAAACAAGCTCGTCAAATGGTCGATGCAATCAAACGTCAACCCAGCGAATAAGGAACAGCTAGAAGAAGTGCTACGACCGTACTTTAAAGCGCTATTAACAGGCGTAGTAGAAACGCCTGAAGCATTGTTGCGATATGCATAAAGCCCGCGTGTTGCCAATTGTGGTAGCACGCTTTTTTTTTTGCGCTCATGTATAATAAAGAGGACATTTGTATACAAAGGAGATCGACATGACGAACGAAAAATTACTTTTATTAGATGGCAATAGCTTAGCGTATCGTGCGTTTTTTGCGTTGCCGCCGCTGACGAATCAGCACGGTATTCATACGAACGCAGTGTACGGCTTTACGATGATGCTCGATAAAATTATAGCAGAGGAAAAGCCGACGAAAATATTAGTGGCGTTTGATGCAGGGAAGAAAACATTCCGCCACTTTACGTTTAAAGAATATAAAGGGGGTCGCCAAAAGACGCCGCCAGAATTATCAGAGCAATTTCCGTACATTCGTAAGCTCATTGATGCGTACGGTATTGCACGCTATGAGTTAGACATGTACGAGGCAGACGATATTATCGGCACGCTCGCTAAAGAAGCAGAGGCGAAACAGTTAAATGTCGTCATCGTTTCAGGTGATAAAGATTTAACGCAGCTTGTAACAGACAGCACGACTGTGTACATTACGCGTAAAGGGATGACCGATTTAGATGTGTATACGCCGGCGTTCGTTGCTGAGAAGTACGGGCTGACGCCAGCACAAATTATCGACATGAAAGGCTTAATGGGCGATGCGTCAGATAACATTCCAGGTGTGCCAGGCGTCGGTGAGAAAACAGCAATTAAACTACTAACAGCGCACGGTACGGTCGAGGCGGTGTATGAAAACATCGACTCTGTTAGCGGTGTGAAAATAAAAGAGAAGCTAATTGCAAACGAGCAGCAGGCGTATATGAGTAAGCAGCTTGCGACGATTCAGACAGCGGCGCCGATTACGATTACGATTGACGATTTAGCGTATGCAGGAATAAACGGTGAGGAGCTGCGTGCCATTTATCAAGAGCTTGGGTTTAAAAAGCTGCTCGACAAAACGGAATTTGCGGACGTGGAAGAGGAGCCGAAGTCGGACATACAGTATCGCGTAGTAACGGACGTTCATTCGCTGCCATTTGAAGCGGCTGTACACGTAGAGCTTGCACACGATAACTATCATACGTCGGACATTTTAGGAATGGCGATTGCGTCGAGTGAAGGCATTCAGTACATTCCGGTAGAAGCGATGAACAGCGATGTTGTGCGTCAATGGTTAGAGGACGATACGGCGATTAAATATGTCACGGATCGCAAAGCGGCACAGGCTGCTTTAGCGCGAATTGATTTGCCGCTTGAAGGGGTTGCGTTTGATTTACTGCTAGCGACGTATATCGTCAATCCGTCGTTATCAGGAGACGATGTGGCGACATTAGTGGCGGAGTTTGGCTACCGCGATGTGCAATCAAATGACGATGTTTACGGAAAAGGTGCGAAACGTGCGATTCCGTCACAAGACGATGTCGCAAATCATGCAAGCCGTAAAGCATTCGCTGTATGGACGCTGCGTGATGCGATTGAAGCGCGATTACACGAAAATGCGCAGTACGACTTGTATTACGATTTAGAGCTACCACTTGCGCGTATTTTAGGGCAGATGGAAACAGCGGGCATTACCGTATCAAAGGACACGCTTCAGGCGATGGGCGATGAGCTACGTGAGCGTCTGCAAAAAATTGAAGCGGCTATTTACGAGGCGGCGGGTGAGACATTTAACATTAATTCACCGAAGCAGCTCGGCGTCATTTTATTTGAAAAGCTCGGCTTGCCAGTCATTAAAAAGACGAAAACAGGCTACTCGACTGCGGCAGATGTACTCGATAAGCTAATGGGTGAGCATGCGATTATCGAGCATATTTTACTGTATCGCCAGCTCGCGAAGCTTCAATCGACGTACATTGAAGGGCTAATTAAAGAAATTCATGACGATGGTAAAGTGCATACACGCTTCCAACAGGCATTAACGTCAACAGGGCGCTTAAGCTCGGTTGAACCGAACTTGCAAAACATTCCGATTCGCCTAGAGGAAGGGCGCAAAATTCGTCAAGCATTCGTGCCATCGCATCCAGATTGGTATTTATTTGCGGCCGATTATTCGCAAATTGAGCTGCGTGTGCTTGCGCATATGTGCCAAGACCCTGCACTTGTTGAGGCGTTTAATACAGGTATGGACATTCATACACGAACGGCGATGGATGTGTTTCATGTCGGTGCGGATGAAGTCGATGCGAACATGCGCCGCACCGCGAAGGCTGTTAACTTTGGAATTGTGTACGGCATTAGCGATTACGGTTTATCGCAAAATTTAAGCATTCCACGTCAAGAGGCGGCGGAATTTATTGAGCGCTATTTAAAAAGCTTCCCAGGCGTGCAGCAATATATGGACGTGGTTGTGAAAGAGGCAAAAGTAAACGGCTACGTCACGACGATGCTAAACCGTCGTCGTTATTTACCGGATATTAACAGTAAAAACTTTAACATACGAAGCTTTGCGGAGCGTATGGCGATGAACATGCCAATTCAAGGCTCAGCAGCGGATATTATTAAAAAAGCGATGATTGATATGGAGGTTCGTTTACGAGCAGAAGGGCTACAATCGACGCTATTATTACAAGTACACGATGAACTCATTTTTGAAGGACCGAAAGAGGAAATGGACATTTTAGCTCGCATCGTACCAGAAGTGATGGAGCAGGCAGTGAAGCTATCGGTGCCATTGAAAGTTGATTTTAGCTACGGCAAGTCGTGGTATGAGGCGAAGTAACATGCAATCAGCAGCTAAACTACAACTGCACTAAACAACAGGTAGCTTCAACGTTAAGAGCAGTGAAATATAATAAAAGGAGACACTATGCCAGAATTACCAGAAGTAGAAGGAGTTGTACGTCAGCTGCGCCCAGTTGCAGAGCAAAAAACAATTGCGCACGTACAACTATCACCGACGATTTACACATCAAAGGAAGCGGGCAAAGAATGCATCGTCAAAGTGCTATCACCAGAGCATTTTACGCATATGTTAATGGGCATGACAATTACGCGTGTTGAGCGCCGTGCGAAATACATTTACATGACGCTGACAAAAGATGGTGAGACGTATTTACTTGCGAGCCATTTAGGAATGAGCGGTGCATGGTTTGACGTTGAACAGCTAAGCGACATTCCCGATGCGAAATACGAAAAGCATGCGCACGTAATCTTGACGATGAGTAATGGGCGTTTGCTCGTGTACTCGGACATTCGTCGATTCGGCGAGCTACGTTTACTGCGTGAGGAAGCGGATTACCCACCGCTACTGCTTATGGCACCGGAGCCGTTTGAAGTGCATGCATGCGATTATTTTTTACAAAAAGCGGCGACGAAAAAATATGCGAACAAGCCGATTAAGGCAGTCATTATGGACGGGCATGTTATTTCAGGTTGTGGCAATATTTATGCGACCGAGGCATTGTATTTGGAGTGCATTCGACCACAAACGGTGACGAGTACGTTAAGCGAGGAGCAAAAGCGCGCGTTGTTTGCACAAATTGTACGCATTTTACAAGAAAGCATTGATGCGGGTGGCTCGACCATTTCTGATTACCGTAATGTTAACGGAGAAGCGGGCGGTATGCAGCATCGCTTGAAAATGTATGGCAAAAAGCAATGCATGTGCGGCGCGGCGACGGAATCACTCGTCATCGCAGGGCGCACGTCCGTTTATTGCCCAGCATGCCAACAATAAGGGGGAGTTTTTGTGATTATTGGATTAACAGGCAGTATCGCAACAGGCAAAAGTACGGTGGCGAACATGCTTCGTGAATACGGTTTATCGATTGTTGATGCGGATGTCATTGCGCGTGAAGTTGTTGCACCTGGGACGAAAACACTCGCGCAAATTGCGGATGTATTTGGTTCTGAAACGATTGCCGCAGATGGCACGATGGACCGCGTGTATATCGGACAGCAAATTTTTCACGACAGCAATAAACGCGATCAGTTAAACGCCATTATTCATCCTGCTATTCGCGCGGAAATGATTGCGCAGCGTGATGCATATGTAGCTGAAGGCAAGCACGTCATTATGGACATTCCGTTACTGTTTGAAAGCAAGCTTCAGCACTACGTCGACCGCATTTTAGTTGTCGCCGTATCAAGCGATCTGCAGCTTGCGCGTTTAATGGAGCGTAATAGCTTTAGTGAGGAAGAGGCACGCGCACGCATCGGCTCGCAAATACCGATTGCCGATAAAATTGCAGGAGCGGACGCGGTGCTGTACAACGACGGCTTGCTGGACGAAACGAAAGCACAATTACAGGCGATTTTAAATAAGTGGGGCGTAATTTAACCCGAAATAAAAAACGAGGGAATGCTTAAATTCTCTTGTTTTTTGTGCTTCATGTATGTTAAATGGCGTAGATGTCATTGTTTATTTTTTCGGAAAAATTTTATTATTCGATTTGTGACACATTATTGTTGGCAAATGTACGGAATATGTTATACTAATTCACAGATAATAATTTGTATATAAACAAGGCAAATGCAGGAGGAAAAATATAATGACAGTTTCTATCGCAATCAATGGTTTTGGACGTATCGGACGTATGGTGTTCCGTCAAGCAATGTTACAAGAGGACTTAAACGTAGTTGCAATTAACGCAAGCTACCCAGTTGAAACGTTAGCACATTTAATTAAATATGACACAACTCATGGTGTATACGAAGGTACAGTAGAAACTGCTGAGAACGCATTAATCGTAAACGGTAAAGAAGTGAAAATCGTAAGCGAGCGCGATCCATTATTATTACCTTGGAAAGAATTAAACGTAGATGTAGTCATCGAAGCAACAGGTAAATTCAACGAGCGTAGCGGTGCAGCAAAACACATCGAAGCAGGCGCGAAAAAAGTAATTTTAACAGCTCCTGGTAAAAATGAAGATATTACAGTTGTATTAGGTGTAAACGATGAGAAGTTAGACTTAACAAAACACGACGTTATTTCAAACGCTTCTTGTACAACAAACTGCTTAGCGCCAGTTGCGAAAGTATTAAACGACGAGTTTGGCATCGTAAACGGTTTAATGACGACTGTACATGCTTATACAAATGACCAAAAGAACTTAGATAATCCACATAAAGATTTACGTCGTGCGCGCGCTTGTGCACAATCAATTATCCCAACATCTACTGGTGCAGCGAAAGCATTACGCCTCGTGTTACCAGAATTAGATGGCAAAATTCACGGTATGGCATTACGCGTACCAACACCAAACGTATCATTAGTTGACTTAGTAGTTGACGTTGAGCGTGACGTAACAGCTGAGGAAGTAAACGAAGCGTTCAAAAAAGCAGCAGCTGGTAAAATGAACGGCATTTTAAACTTCACGATGGAGCCATTAGTATCTTCTGACTTCAACACAACGAAGTTCTCTTCAACAGTTGACGGTTTAACAACAATGGTACTAGGTAACCGCAAAATTAAAGTAATCGCTTGGTACGATAACGAGTGGGGCTACTCTGCACGCGTAGTAGACTTAACACGTAAAGTAGTAAACGAATTAGCAGCAGTACAAGCATAATGACAAAGCTCCTCATGCGTAGGCATGGGGAGTTTTTTTGCTTTTTCACACAATATTTTCAGCGCGTCAAATTTATGGTAGAATAATAAGTTCCTAAAGCATTTTTTCGGTTGTTTTGTCATATACATACGATGAAAAAATACGTATGTCCGATGAATATTTGGTATAATACATATAATGATGAAGTGATTTGCCTTAATAATAAATATAAATCTGTAATAAGAGCAGGAGAAAACGAATATGAGATGTCCCGCATGTCAACATAATGGGACGCGTGTAGTAGACTCACGACCGGTGGATGATCATAAAGAAATTCGTCGTCGTCGTGAATGTGAAGCATGCGCGTTTCGTTTTACAACATTTGAACGAATTGAAGAAACACCGTTAATCGTCGTGAAAAAGGATGGCTCGCGTGAAGAGTTTACGCGTGAGAAAATTTTGCGCGGTTTAATTCGCGCCTGTGAGAAGCGTCCGATTAGTTTAGATGAGCTAGAAGGCGTCGTGCATTTAATTGAAAATGATTTACGCCGACTTGGACAAGCAGAAGTGCAATCTGAGGCGGTTGGTGAAATGACGATGGAGCGTTTGTCGATGATGGATGAAGTCGCATACGTGCGCTTTGCGTCGGTATATCGCCAATACCAAGATATTAACGTGTTCATTACGGAGTTAAAAGAGCTTCGTTTAAAGCAGCAACATAAGCAGTAGAGAGGATTGAGACGGATGCATATTTTACATGAACTTCACGCCACGGATACGTATGAAATTCGTCTCCCTCATAATTTATCAACGTATGAACGGCAACTGCTGACGTTATTGTATCAGCCGATTATTGGGGCGGACGCCGTGACGATGTATTTCACGCTTTGGACCGAGGCGGAGTACGATTCAGGGCTACAAGTACACTATTATTTAATGAATATGCTCGGGCAGCCGCTGCGTCATATTTTCGAATCGCGCGTTACGTTGGAGGCGATTGGTTTATTGCGCACGTTTTCGAAAAAAACCGAAAACGGGCAGCACTTTTCGTATGAGCTTGTGCGACCACTTGATGCAGAAACATTTTTTAGCGACCCGCTACTGTCGATGTTTTTATTTAGCAAAATTGGTGAGCAAGCATATCGAAAATTACGCGCACGTTTCATTCATAAAAAGCGCGACGACGATTACCGCGAAGTGACGCGCTCGTTCGTCGATGTATTCGTGCCTGTACAGTTAAACATGCCACAAGATTTAATGACTGTGCCGAAAGTAGAGACGACGAGCAATTACCCATTCCATTATGAAATATTTGATTTTACGTTGCTGCGTGCAGGTTTATCGGAGCAACTCGTTCCGTCAACAGCGCTTACGATGACGGCGAAGGAACTCATTGCAAAGCTTGCCTTTTTGTATCAGCTATCACCGCTTGATATGCAAAAGATTGTCATTGCTGCATTAGATGAACATAATGAATTGCCATCGCAGCGCTTAATACAAGAGGCGCGTTCATATTATAAAATGATGAAATCAAAAGAAATGCCGAAGCTAGAGAAGCATATTCAACTTGCACAGCCAGAACCCGTGCCAGAAAACCGTGAGCTAACGCTGCAAGAGAGAAAGCTACGTTATTGGGCGCAAACGTCACCAATCGAGGTGCTTCGTGAGCTCTCCGGCGACCGAGAGCCACCACCAGCTGATGTTGAGATTGTCGATTCCCTTGTTTTGAAATACGGGCTTGAAATGGAAGTCGTGAATGTACTGATTGATTATGTCATGATTACGAAAAACAAACGGATGCCGAGAAAATATATCGAAACGATTGCTGGGAATTGGCAGCGTGAAAATATTAGGACCGCACAAGAGGCGATGGATTTGGCTCGTAAAGGGCACGATGATTATCGCCAGTGGAAAGATCAAGAGGAGAAAAAATCTTCTTCGCCTCGACCGTATAAGCAAAAGCAAGGAACCGGTCGTGTTGAAACGCTACCAGATTGGTTTGAGCCATTGGATGAAAAGCCAAAAGTAGTAGCAGTGCCTCCACCGAAAGAAGATGAGGAAGATTTAGAAGAAGCACGCCGTCGTGTTCTTCAAAAGCTAGGACTTGACGATAAAGAGGTGAATAGCTAATGGAACCAATTAATGAAGCGATGAAGCGAGCGATGCCAGTAAGCTTTCAGGAGCGTTACGAGCAATTAAAGCGCGAAATTTTAGAGGAACCACGCATTCGCTCCTTTTTATTAGCGAATCGTTCAGAGCTAACGGAAGATGCCATTAATCGCAGCATTCCAAAGCTACAGGAGTTTTTAAATCAAAGTGCTACGTGCTGCGGGGCAAATGCGACGCCAAGCTGTACGAATATGATGAACGGCATGATACCAGAGCTATTTATCGTACGTGGCACAATTAATATTCAATATCGTGCGTGTAAGCAGCGATTAATCGAAGAAGAGCGTCGCAACATAGCAAGCCGTATTTCGAGCATGTATATGTCAAAGGATGTATTAAAGGCAACGTTGCGTGATTTATATTTAGATGACCGCGGACGCATTGATATTACTGAAAAGGCGGCAGATTTCGTTAATACATGTCGTGACACAGGTAAGCTACCATCAAAAGGCTTATACATTTATGGCTCGTTTGGTGTTGGTAAATCATTTGTACTCGGTGCGATTGCAAACGATCTTGCAACATTAAATATACAAACAGTCATGGTATTCGTACCGGAATTTTTACGTGAGCTAAAAAATGCAATTGGTGATAATACGCTACAGCAAAAATTAGATTTCGTAAAAAAAGCGCAAGTACTTATGCTCGATGATTTGGGCGCAGAGGCAATGACCGCTTGGACACGTGACGAAATTTTAGCGACAATTTTACAATATCGTATGAATGAGCAATTACCAACATTCATTACATCAAATTTTGATTATGTAGAGCTTGAGCGCAATTTAGGGAAATCTCAAAAAGGCGACAATGAGCCAGTGAAAGCACGACGTATTATGGACCGTATTAAAGCGATGACGATTCCGATGCGGATGGATGGAGAGAACCGCCGCGTGTAATTTTCATAGTTGCATTTTCAGAAAAACGCGCGTATACTTTGAAAGTAATTAATACAACTACTTGCGTTGAAGAGGACAATAAATATGTGAAACGCTTTATAAGAGAGGGAAGTCACCGGCTGCAAGCTTCCTAAAGACGCCATATATTTTACTACCTTGGAGCATCGGTGGGGACAATCCATCGACGTTTAACAGTGCGTTAACTGTCCGAGCTTCGTTCAAAGCATTGACTTTGGAAGGAAGAAGGGTGGCACCACGAGCATACGCATCGTCCCTTTATAGGAGACGGTGCTTTTTTTATGTTCATTTGCCGAAAATGTGTATGTGTGGGTGAGCTATAGATGCAAAGTGTAGCATAAGCGATGGAAGCGAAATGGGCGAGACTCCTTGGGGAATAGCTCGTGCCTCGAGACCCCGCAGTCGTGAGGTACGAACGACGAGGAGGCTTGAGCCGAGCCCCAGGAAAGCGAGCCGAATGTAGCGAGCATCGCATGATATAGTCGTACACACAGCCGCAAATTATTTTAATTAAAGGAGCGATTCTCATGTCAAACATTCAATTAACATTCCCAGATGGTGCTGTAAAGGAATTTCCTAAAGGCACATCAACACTAGACGTAGCGGGTTCAATTAGCCCAGGCTTAAAAAAATCAACATTAGCAGGTAAAGTAAACGGTGTCATCATCGACGCAAAAACAGCGATCGAAGAAGACGGCGCCATCGAAATCATTACAAATAAATCACCAGAGGCACTGGAAATTTTACGTCACTCAACAGCTCACTTAACAGCACAAGCAGTGAAGCGTCTATTCCCAGATGCGAAGCTTGGTATTGGCCCAGTGATCGATTCAGGTTTCTATTACGACATCGATTCACCGACGCCGATCACAGCGGAAGACTTACCAGTAATCGAAAAAGAAATGAAAAAAATTATTGCTGAAAACATCGAAATCGAGCGCAAAATCGTATCGCGCGACGAAGCACATGCGATTTATACAGAAGTAGGCGACGAGTACAAATTAGAGTTACTTGAAGCAATTCCAGCAGGCGAAGACGTATCGATTTATTACCAAGGCGATTTCTTTGACCTTTGCCGCGGCGTACACGTACCATCAACGAACAAATTAAAAGAGTTCAAGCTATTATCGCTTGCAGGTGCATACTGGCGTGGAAACTCAGACAACAAAATGCTACAACGTATTTACGGTACAGCGTTCTTCACAAAAGACGAATTAAAGCATCACTTACAAATGCTTGAGGAAGCAAAAGAACGTGACCACCGCAAAATCGGTAAAGAGCTAGACTTATTCATGTCAAGCCAAACTGTAGGGCAAGGGTTACCACTTTGGTTACCAAACGGTGCGACAATTCGCCGTACAATCGAGCGCTACATCGTTGATAAAGAACTATCACTTGGCTACAAGCACGTATACACACCGGTACTTGGTTCGAAAAAATTATACGAAACTTCAGGTCACTGGGATCACTATCAAGACAGTATTTTCCCACCAATGGAGATGGACAACGAAACGTTAATTTTACGTCCGATGAACTGTCCACATCATATGATGGTATTTAAAAACGGTTACTACTCATACCGTCACTTACCAATTCGTATTGCCGAGCTTGGTACAATGCACCGCTACGAAATGTCAGGTGCGGTATCAGGATTACAGCGTGTACGTGGGATGACGTTAAACGATGCGCATATTTTCGTACGCCCTGACCAAATTAAAGCAGAGTTCAAAAAAGTAGTCGAGTTAATTTTAGAAGTATACAAAGACTTCGATTTAACAGACTTCTCGTTCCGCCTTTCATACCGCGACCCGAACAACAAAGAAAAGTACTTCGATAACGATGAAATGTGGGAAACAGCACAATCAATGTTAAAAGAAGCAATGGACGAGCTAGGCTATGACTACTACATCGCAGAAGACGAAGCGGCGTTCTACGGTCCAAAATTAGACGTACAAGTAAAAACAGCAATCGGTAAAGAAGAAACATTATCAACTGCTCAGCTTGACTTCTTATTACCACAGCGCTTTGACTTAACGTATGTTGGGGAAGACGGTCAGCCACAGCGTCCAGTCGTTATTCACCGTGGTGTCGTATCGACAATGGAGCGTTTCGTAGCGTTCTTAATCGAGGAGTACAAAGGTGCATTCCCAACATGGTTAGCACCAGTACAAGCGACAATTATTCCAGTATCAAATGCAGTACACTATGACTACGCACGCGAAGTACAAGAGAAGCTACAAGCTGCGGGCGTACGTGTGGAGATGGATGACCGCGAAGAAAAATTAGGCTACAAAATCCGTGAATCTCAAATGAAGAAAATTCCGTACATGTTAGTGTTAGGGGATAAAGAAGTGGAAGAGGGCGCTGTCAACATTCGTCGTTACGGCTCAAAAGACTCTGAAACAGTTCCATTTGAAGACTTCTTAGCAACGATTAAAGCAGAAATTACGAAATAATAAAAAAGTGCTTCGGAAAACAGATTCGTTTTCTGAAGCACTTTTTTTCGTTATACGTTAAATTGTTTAATTTGCGCCTGTAAGCTTGTTGCGTTTTGTTGAATCGTTTCAGTCGTTGCGTGAATGCGCTGTAGCTCCGCGGCCTGTAATTGGGCAGCGTGTGATGTACTTGTTAGCTGCGTAGACGACTGCGCAATGTTTTCTGAAATTTCATTAATGGCAGCTGTTACTTCCTCAGTAGAAGCGGATAACTGCTCAGACACCGCTGAAATTTCTTCCATTTGCTCGTTAATGGACGAGATAGACGTGTTGACGGTTTGGAACGCTTCGCCTGCATCATGCAACTTCGCAACGCTTTGCTCAACTGTCTGCAAGCTATCTTTTACCGCGTCTTCAACGTTTGATGTATCGCGGCGAATGTCAGCTGTTAATGATACGATCTGCGTCGCCGCTACTTTCGATTGTTCGGCAAGCTTACGTACTTCATCTGCTACGACCGCGAATCCTTTACCGTTTTCACCGGCACGAGCGGCTTCAATGGATGCGTTTAGTGCAAGCAAGTTTGTTTGGTCGGTAATGCTCGTAATAATTTGTGACATTTCTTCAATTTGTGCCGATTGTGTAATGAGCTTATGAATGAGTTCACTCGTCAGCTTTGTCGTTTCCAGTACGCCGTGAACGTTTTGTTCGGCGCTCATAATGTTGTCAACGCCTGCTGCTGCAATTAACGTCGCTGCACTTGCCGCATCAAATACATCATGCGTTGCGTTGGCGATACGTTGAACGGCTTGTGCTGTTTCCTCCATCGCCGTCGCACTTTCAGCAGTAGACATTGAAATTTGCTGTGCCTTTGTCGAAACGGCTTCTGTATCGGATGCAACGTTTTGTACCGAAGTGGTTGCTGATGATGTAGACATAAACAATGTATGTGCGGAATGCTGTAGCGTGTTCGATGTTTCAGCCAACGTATGAACAAGTGTATGTAAATGATCTTTCATCGCATTGTATGATTGGCCGAGCGTTTCAATTTCATCGTTCGTCGTAAAGTGTAGCGACTCGTTGTTTAATTGACCGTTCGCAATGCTAGCGAGTGCGTCGTCTAGCTGGCGAATCGGCTCGATCATTTCTAAGTTCGTACGGCGCATAATGCGATAGCCGATGTAAGCAGAAATGGCAACGATTAAAAAGGAAATGATGGCCGTCGCAAGCGCAATCGAAGCAGCAGTAGCCGTCGCTTGTGTAAACGCACCTTTAATTTGAGCAGTAAATGCAGTTGATTCCTCGTCGATGGCCGCGATTAAATTTTTCTCCTCTGCAACGAGCAATGCAGTAGCTGCTGCTTGCCCATCTTCTTCGTATACGGCAATGACGTTTTCTAGCATGCTTTCATATGTATTAATTTTTTCGTGTAATTCGGCGAGTGCTTCTTTAGAGCTTTCACGGTAAAACATGGCGTCTAGCTCTGTTACGAGTGCTTCAATCGTTGCTTTTAAATTTGTGAACGTATTTTTAGCGGGCGCATTGCCGAGTAAGTAACTTTCGACCGCCGACTTTTCTTCAATAATGTAACGTTCTAAATCTTTCGTATATTCAATTTGGGGCAATCCATTTTTCGCTGTTTCACTGTAAATGATATCAACGACTTTTAACAAGATAAAGCTGACGACACAGGCGATGACCGTTAACGCAATTAATAGCTGAAACGAGCGTCGTAATTTCTTTTTAATCGACATCTAAATTTTCTCCTCTTTTAAATAACATAATATGTAATACCTTTATTTTACTTCTTTTGTATAACAAAGTAGTAAAGGAATTGTTAAGTCTTTTCACGTAATTATGTCGGCATTATGCGACACTTTCTTACAGACGCTAGGTCTTTCGCTTTGATGCACATGAAACCTAGTATAAATTAAAAAACAACATATTCATTATGCTATTAACAAACTAAGCGGCTAAGTACCTAGCAAGTAAAAAAACGCTCATGCAAAAGAAATAACGCATTATATTTAAATGGAGAAAAATGATGCGTTTAATTTCTGCGCTTGTGCGACATTATTCTTAAGTGTGTAGGTAATCAACCGTTTTGATTGAATATCAACTAGCGTTTGAAAAAAACTAGTAATACAGTTGACGTCACAATTTTAACATGGTAGGATAGTAAAGGTTAAAGAATACAAGTTTGTGACAAGTAGAGGCTGCCCGCTTCTCACCTGCGTCTGACACAGTTATATGTTGTTGACAGGTTGACACGTTGAATTGATTACGCAAAAGTTTGCGTATAGACATATAGCGGGCGGACATCACAAATGTCCGCCCTTTTTTTATGGAAATGCGGACGCTGTAGATGATCCGTTCAACATCGGGTAACACATACTCACACATCGGTATTCGCGACTACTACTTGGAGGTGGATTACTATTAGCAAAGACATGTATGTAAACGAAGGCATCCGCGCACGTGAATTACGTTTAATCGATCATCTTGGTGAACAATTAGGGGTTAAAACACGTAACGAAGCGTTAGAAATTGCTGCGCGTGCAAACTTGGATCTTGTCCTTGTGGCCCCTCAAGCCAAGCCACCAGTCGCTCGTATCATGGACTATGGTAAATTTAAATTTGAGCAGCAAAAGAAAGACCGCGAAGTTCGTAAAAATCAAAAGGTTATCAGTGTGAAGGAAGTTCGTCTGAGCCCTTCAATTGATGAGCATGATTTCCAAACGAAATTACGTAATGCAATCAAGTTCCTTGAAAAAGGCGACAAAGTGAAAGCATCTTTACGTTTCAAAGGTCGTGCTATTACACATAAAGACATCGGTCAACGTGTATTAGATCGTTTTGCTGAAGCTTGTGCTGAAGTATCGACGGTTGAATCAAAACCGAAGATGGAAGGCCGTAGCATGTTCTTAGTTCTTGCACCAAAGAACGAGAAATAATATTCATTTGATTTAGGAGGAAATTGACATGCCAAAAATGAAAACTCACCGTGGCGCTGCAAAGCGTTTCAAAAAAACTGGTACTGGTAAATTAAAATTTGACCGTGCTTATGGTAGCCACTTATTCGGTAACAAATCTACTAAAGCTAAGCGTCACTTACGTAAAGCTAAGGTTGTTACTTCTGGTGACTTCAAGCGTATCCGTACTCTATTAACTTACATGAAGTAATTTCGTCTCGGTATTCAGACCGGACACAAAACAAAAAATACAAACATAATTCCAAAAGAATTAGCAGGAGGTAATTGCTATGCCACGCGTAAAAGGCGGAACAGTAACACGCGCTCGTCGCAAAAAGGTTTTAAAATTAGCTAAAGGTTATTATGGTTCAAAACATACTTTATACAAAGTAGCGAACCAAGCAGTAATGAAGTCAGGTTCTTATGCATACCGTGACCGTCGTCAAAAGAAACGTGATTTCCGTAAATTATGGATCACTCGTATTAACGCGGCTGCTCGCATTAACGGTTTATCTTACTCTCGTTTAATGCACGGCTTAAAAGTTGCTGGTATCGAAGTTAACCGTAAAATGTTAGCTGACTTAGCAGTAAACGACGCTGCAGCATTCGCTCAATTAGCAGATGCAGCTAAAAACGCTGTTAAATAATTAGCACTCACAAAAGACTGATGGAGCTTTCCATCAGTCTTTTTTTCTGTTCACATGTAAAATAAGTATGATGGAGAGTAACGAGAAAGAGGAGGGAAAGAATGTTTAACGGAACATTAATTTTTATTGTCATCATGTCGATCGCGTTATGTGCATTAATGGCATATGATAAGGAACGCGCAAAAAACAACGAATGGCGCGTATCAGAAAACACGCTGATCGTGATGGCGCTATGTGGCGGGGCATTAGGTGGTGTGCTCGGCATGTATTTATTCCGTCACAAAACGAAGCACAATAAATTTGCGTTTGGCTTGCCGCTACTTGGAGCAGTACACGTATTCATACTCGTTCGTTTAGCGGGCATGTAAAAAAGGTGATGGCCGCTGCCGTCACCTTTTTTACGGTCGAATAATTTGCTCAATCGTGCGCTTCCAATGAATCGTTGCGCGTGGATAATGTGTATGCACTTGCTGCTCAATCCATAAAAAATCATCCTTCGTAAAGCCGTCTAACTGAAATTCATCAGTCGCATGCATGAAAATCGACGCAACGGTAAACGTGCCATTTACATCATCCATATATTTCTCGCCTTCAAACAGCGCTCCTTTATACGTCAGTAAAAAATTTTTGCGCACATTTTTTGCATCATCCTCGAAAAAGAAAGCTCCTTTTTGCTTTGCGGCTTCTAGCTTACGTTCGTTGTTAAATAAGTATCGCAGTGTGGCATACATTACATAAGCGACAATTAATAGTAGTAGGAATCGAATCATTAATACAATCATAAACAAGCCCCCTTTGCATCGCGCTATTCCTATACTACGGATGTATATAATAGAAGGTTTCAAAATGATTGGAAAAATTCTGGTGAACGTCATTTTCAATATAGGTGTTGTAAATACTACTAAAATGCATACTGATGTCTTATAATGAGTAATGGAAAAACTATTTAGGAGGTCGAAATATAATGGATCAAACATTACAGATGTTAAAAGAATTAACAGACGCAAACGGTATTCCAGGCAATGAACGCGCACCACGAGAAGTGATGAAGCGCCATATCGAGCCGTTCGCAGATGAAATTGAATACGATAACTTAGGTGGCATCATCGCGAAAAAAGTAGGCGATGCAAACGGACCAAAAATTATGGTGGCTGGTCACTTAGATGAAGTCGGCTTCATGATTACACAAATCGACGACCGCGGCTTTTTAAAGTTCCAAACAGTTGGCGGTTGGTGGGGTCAAGTAATGCTTGCACAGCGAGTAACGATTACGACGCGTAAAGGCGAGGAAATTTTAGGGGTTATCGGCTCAAAGCCACCGCATATTTTACCTGCGGAAGTGCGCAACAAGCCAGTAGACATTAAAGATATGTTTATCGACATCGGTGCATCAAGCAAAGAAGAAGCGATGTCTTGGGGTGTTTTACCAGGAGACATGGTAACGCCGTATTTCGAGTTCCACGTCATGAAAAACGACAAGCTATTACTTGCAAAAGCATGGGATAACCGTATCGGCTGTGCAATTGCTATCGAAGTGCTACGCCAATTAAAAGACGAACAGCATCCGAACGTTGTATACGGCGTTGGGACAGTGCAAGAAGAAGTGGGCCTACGCGGTGCAAAAACAGCCACGCATAAAATCCAGCCAGATATCGGCTTTGCAGTAGACGTAGGCATTGCAGGTGACACACCAGGCGTAACACCGAAAGAATCAACATCAAAAATCGGCGCAGGTCCACAAATCGTTATTTTTGATGCGTCAATGGTTGCACATACAGGCTTACGTGATTTTGTCATTGATACAGCAGAGGAAAATGACATTCCATATCAATTTGAGGCGATTGCAGGTGGCGGTACAGATGCAGGATCGATTCATATTACAGCAAACGGCGTGCCAGCGTTAGCGATTGGTGTAGCAACGCGCTACATTCATTCTCATGCAGGTATTTTACATCGCGACGATTTCGAAAATGCGGTGAAGCTAATTGTAGAAGTCATTAAAAAATTAGATAAAGACGCTGTGAACGAAATTATTTTCGGATAAGCGTTATAAAAGGGCATCCATACAATACGTGTGGATGTTTTTTTATGCGTATAGTGTGGATGAAGCCGCGAATAACGTTTTGTATATTAAACACATAAATATACGGAAATGAAGTGCGGTTCGTATGAAAATACATTATGAGCGGATTTTTTCTGTTTTACACCGTAATTTTCTTTCTTTTCAATGAAGTGAAAATAAACATAATTATTCACTTGATTTTATAAAAATACA
>JAXJTE010000187.1:0-2864 GCA_036309765.1 Caryophanon sp.
AGTTAGTATACCCGACTATGTGAGCGGAAATGCGACATTAGCGCAACCTTTAAACAATTTTTACATTTATGTTACAATCGCTCGCAAGCTACATGAAACGCAACACTTTTTTATATTGCTTTTAACTGATAAATGCTATAATTAATCAGTAATATAATGTTTGAAAAAAATCTCAATGTATATAAGGTGGATTATGATCACAATAACGAATGTGCAGTTAGCAGAGCTTTATATGCTATATCGCAATCGCAAAAAAGCATATAAAGAGATGAAAAGTTCTTCATTAGAAAGTTTAAATGCGTATTTATCATGCGAAAAAAATTTACAGCTTGTGAAGTTAGAAATGGGTCGCCGTGGATTGACGAAAAAAGAGATGAAAGATTTATATAAGGAAGCACAATAAACGAGTTGTCATGATTAAGCTGATGCCGTCTCCCCACGTGCAACGGCAACTCCTCAGTTAAATAGCGTTAGGCGATTTACATGCATCTGTGTGTAAATCGCCTTTTTTATTTGCATATGAATAATACTAAAGCTTTAGTGATATAGTAAAGTTTAACAATTTTAAAATGTGTGTATAATAGTAAAAGAACCCGACCTCACGCGATTTATGAGAGCGGGGGCGATATATTTTATTTGCTTTCTGAGTGAAGAAAGCTAGTGTACGTATAATGCCCATTAAGTAAAACAATAAAATTTAAAGCGAAGTGAGGTGAATATTCTGCTAAACGTTAGGGCATGCATCTTTTTGGACGAATAGCAGAGCAATGTCGTGAATGTAAAGACAATTCGATCTGTAGAAGTGGCGAAAAAGAACAAAACGATTTTTACGGTGTACTTTATTGCAAATAGTTTAGGATTAATCGTACAGTTTATGAACGGCAATGCGTCGCTCAGTATTGTGCTAGGTATTCTAATACCGATTACACTTGTAGCGGCAGCATTTTACATGCAGACGAAAAACAAAAAATGGGTGCGTTATTTCCCGTACATTGCCGTATTCTTTTTAGCAATTACGAATTTATCCGCTATTTTAAGTCGTGGGATTTCACTACTATCGATTATTATGCCGGTTCTTATTTTAGTGCTAGGTAGCTTACCAGCAATTACGACTACATATGTATTTTCATTCGTGCTTGCATTATCGTTAGTCGTGTACCAGCATACAATCGGCTTCCCCACAACAATTGGTCTCGCATCGAATTATTACTTAATGTTTACACTTATTGCCGGCTCATTATTTATGCAAGTGAAGCAAACGGGCAAACTGTTTCAGAGCGTGGAGCAAATGCTTGGGCAGTCCGAGGAAAATCGCCTAAAGGAAATGCAGCAAGCACAGCATTTAGAGCATGCCGTAACGGATATTACATCGAACTTAGAACATATTAAGCACGCAACGGACGTGACGATTACAGCGCAGCAGCAAATGCTACAGGCGGCTGATGAAGTAAACGACGGGGCGACGCTGCAATCTCAGCACGTAAATGAAATTTTGGAGCGTGTCACATCGACGGCGCACGAGGTGAAGGCAATGACGACCGAGCTGGATGTGCTGCTAGAGCAAGCATTAAAAGCAGAGGACCGCGCCGCACAAGGGAAAGAAAATATGGGCATGATTAAATCCGAAATGGAGCTATTCCACGAGTTTTTCATTCAGTTTAATACGACGTTTAAAATGCTGACGACGCGCATCGCTGAGATCAACACATTTTCAGAGGACGTAAAGGAAATTGCGGCACAAACGAATTTACTTGCGCTAAATGCATCGATTGAGGCGGCACGAGCAGGCGAGGCAGGTAAAGGCTTCTCAGTCGTGGCTGAAGAAATTCGCAAGCTTGCCGATATGACAGCGCATACGATGGTGCAAATTGACGGCAACTTACATGCTGTAAATGAATTTACGGGCGAGGCGCTAACGAATTTACAGCGCGGCATCGACAACATTTCAAAACAGACGGACAATGCGACTGTTATTTTCTCGACGCTGTATACAGAAATGATGGACATGCAGCAAAGCGTGGCGGCATTCCATCAACGCGTCAATCAAATTCACGCGCATACGGATGGCATTTCAAGTAGTACAGGCACGTTCGCCCTCGTTATTGAACGCAATACAGCAGCGATTGAGCAGCTTAGTGCGACGTTAACGAGCTTAAGCGAAGAACATATGAACACATCAACTGTCATTACGAACACGTATGAGCAGGCGAAATCGATTATATAGCAATGTAACGAAAACCATTCGCGATGTGCGAGTGGTTTTTTATAATCATAACGTAGTAAAATCAGCACAATCCGCAAAATTAATACTCGAAAAATAGCGAAACGTGTATGTTAACGTCTATGGTAGTATAATTTAATTGGAAAATTAGTATTTTAATGTGTAATAAATTGTTACTTATGTAAAATTTTCATGTGTTTTGAAAGTTTTCTGTAATATTTTCATGAATAAACCTTATAATAGTAATAAATAGTGTGAAAAAGCTCGTTTTTGCTTTTTTATGCTGTAATAAGAAAAAATAAACTTAGGAGGTTGGACGTATGAAATTAGCAAAGTATATTTTATGGGCGCTCATACTCGGTGCTGTAACAGGCGTACTCATTAACTTGTTTGCGAGCGATTACTTTAGCACGTTGGATTCGTATTTATTTACACCGCTTGGAACGATTTTCTTAAATTTAATTAAAATGCTGATCGTACCACTTGTATTCTTCTCGATTGCAGTGGGGGTAGCGAACATTGGTGATCCGAAGAAGCTAGGTCGTATGGGTAGCCAAACGATGATCTTCTTCTTAACGACGACAGCAATGGCCATTACGCTTGGGATTATTTTAGCGTTAGTCATTAAGCCAGGTGTTGGAGG
>JAXJTE010000188.1:0-5778 GCA_036309765.1 Caryophanon sp.
ACACACGGCTCATCATAAGTTCGTGAACATGGATATACCAAGAGTCCCAATCGTCCGGATCTTTCTGCTCCCATTCATAGTCAATATAAAAGCCCTCTTTTGACAAACCTTGCAAAAGTCCCTCTTCTACCATCCACTTTACTTGTGCATAATTTTTGTACGTGTCCGGAATATAGAGCACAAAGTAAAAGCCGACCGAGTTGCGTTCAATGTAGAGCACGCGACCTGCAATCCAATCGGGGTCTTGGCTATGCTCAATCGTAACCGGCATATTGAAGCCTTTTTGTACAAAATAGTCCTCAATAAATTTGTCGAAAGCGGTCTCGTCATAGAGTTCGCCGTTCGTATTGATCGCACCCCACTTCATTTCATAAGCCTTGAAAATAAGACCATGCAATTTGTCGGGGTCGTTCGTCCATTTTTTGAGGTTCTCGGCAGGTATGTCTTTGACGTCCGACCACTCACCAAGCATTACACCATTTTTGATGGTGTTCTGTGCGAGTTCGGCTCTCTGTTGCGATGTTAATTGTTTTATGTTCATATCGTTTGAGTTTGTTGCCGTTCCGGCTTGTTATAAATCGTATAATCTACCCTCAGTCCATAAGCGTCTGCCATACGGATAAAAGTGTGCTCCAACATACGCTCAAAAGACTGATATTTATTAAAATCTCCCTCGCGTAACTCGCTGCCGTTCGCAAGGGCTTTGCTTGAATGCGTGTCTATGAGCGCAACTTGGTTCGCCGGCACTTGGATACGGTCACAAATCATACAAACCGCCTGTATTACTTTGTCGCCTGTTTTGAGGTCGAGGGACGCAAGACTCATCGTCTTAAAATCCATCTCGTTCGGCAGTATCAAAATTTGGCTTTGATCGCTCTTTGCGCCGTATTTCTCGCGCACCTCTTTTTCGAGGTCTTCTTTTTCCTTTCGCGAAAGCAACGCTCCAACGGACGAACCGGACGGAGCTTTCGGGGTTGCTACAATAAAAGCACCCAAACGGCTTGCGATCGTGTGACTTGCATTGAGGGACGTGTCGAGATAATCTAATGCAGGCTTGCATAGCTGCTCATCGCTCATTCCGTACACCTGCATCGCGTCCGACTCCATGACGTATATTTGGATCGTTTGGTCGTTCGGATGAAATTGCAATTTGCCTGTTGCATCACTTGATGTCGTATATTCGTTCGGGGTCAGTAGCGAGAACCGCTCACCATCCGTGCCGATAACCGCAAACCCTTGCTGAAAAAGCAAATGCCAAACGACCGCAAAATTACGCTCATAAAACTGCTTAAAGTATGCGAACCGCATTGTGTCGCCGCCATTGTTTATGAGTTCCACGTCATTGCCGAGAGCGATTTTAATGTCGCATATATTTGCGAACACTAAACGCCCAAACGGCTTGCGGCTGATAGGTGCACCACCAAAGAAACCGCCATACATAGGCAGTTCAAGCACGTCCTTTCGATCGCGCTTAAACCAGTTGCCTATGGTATTAAAAATGCTCATGCGTAAACAATTTCGGCTGCAAAGATACTGCTTTTCATACCCTTTCGCAATAAGTACGCGAAGAAAGTCGGCAAAAATCGTCAATTTTCCGCGTAATTTGCGCTCTGCGTGCATTTTATGTCATTTGCGTACGTTTATATACCCTCGTCAAAAATAACGCGCCAAAACGCAAAAAAACGGACGACTCTCCCGAGCAGTCCGTTTCCACAAATAAAACCTAAACAAAATAAAATTATGAAATCAACAAAGTTTTATGCAAGTCCTTACGGATCATCGCGCATCCCTGCGCTTTTTTGCTCTTTCTCGCTCTCGCTGCAAGACACGTTCACGCCACCGCTCACGATAGCGTGCGTCTGCGTTCTTGCCAAATCCGGCTGCGCGATATTGCTTATTATATTCCCTCTTTTCTTCGGGTGTCATCGTTTCAAATATCTTTCGTATTCCATAAAACGCTTTCCTTCATTGAGACGCTTATATTGCTTTGTCGGGTCGTACTGACGTACAAGTGATTTTATCTGCAAATCGCTTAATTTCGGGCAGTCTGTTTGTTTAAAGCATATTGCGTCTCCCTGCTCATAAAACTTGCGGAGCGGTCTGCATCTGAGTGTTCCGTCTTCCCAAATCTTTGTGCAAGTCACAATGTAGCCGTTGTTATATGAAAGCGAAAAGTACATATTATTTTAATTCTTGCGATGGTAAATAGGGGCTTTGATAATCAGTCGTGCGCTCAATATAGTGCTTGCAACTTTTTCCGTCTTCATAACACTTTGCGCGACCTGTCAATCTGCACCGCATATCGGGCTTATGGAATACACAATCTTTGCACATGGTGTCGTATTATTTATTATTTGAGTATTCGGCTGTGATCGTAATTCTTGCGCATGATGTCGAGCCTTTGATGTATTTGTTTTGAATTATGCCGCTGCCGCTGCCGGTTATCAAGCGACTGCGGCGAGTTATTCTCCATAATTCGTTTTTGCAAAGGTTGCCTATTATTGCAGGATTACTTGTCGTAATAATCGTTTTCTTTCCTTGCTGCGCATTTTGCTTTGCGACCCAATCGAGCACACGTGAGCCAATTCCGAGCCCTTGATAATCAGGCAAAGTAACTAATCTATGCACGCGCCATGCGTTTTTGACTTTCGGATGGCAAAAATATAGGATGCTTAAAAACGCACATAAATCTCCGTTCAGGGTTGCAACAAACACGCGCGCTGCATTGTTATGCGAGTGACTCAAATAATGATACTTCCTAAAAACTCGCCAATAATAGTCCTTTTGTTTCGTCTCATAGATGTCGAGTTTACATTCGGGTCTATTTTTTTTTAGCCCTTCGTTGGAGCGAAAGGTCATTGTGTTTGTGTCAAATACCCAATCAGGCAAAAGCCAATCTTCGACGTCATAGTGACATGTCGCGGCTATAAATTGTTTATCTGTCTTTCGAATTGCTTTCTGCATTGCAAAAGAACCGATCTTTGCCACATTTCTGTCCACTACGGACGTGAACTCATCGAAGACGAATAATTTATTATCTGACAAAATTGCGCGCGCCAAATCGCATCGCATCTTTTCGCCATTTGACAAAACGGCATATTGTTTCAGCCAACTCGGGACGCTCGCAAACCCGACACTCGTGAGTGCTTTTGTAATATCTGCCATGCTTGCATTTTGTGGCATGTCATCGAGTAGGCATTCGTGCGTATACTCAAAACGCTCAATATACGCGTCCGGAAAGAGTTCTTTTGCAATAGTCGTTTTGCCCGTTCCACTTGCACCGACTATCAAACCTATTTGCCACTCATCGGGCGGAGTGATAGAACCCACAAAATGCTCTTCAACTGCATTTTCTTGCAAGTCATAAGTACCCATCACGCTTGCAACGCGAAAAGTCTTTGCAGGCTGCGCTTTTCTTATAATGTCAAAATTCGGCATTCGTATCCCTCCGCAACTAATCGGTTGTACAAGTCAGCTTGTTCTTGCTCACAAGTGCAAGTTATTTCGACTTTATATTCAGTATTGATCTTATCGGACAAATCCTTTTTCTCGTCATCGTCTTTCTCGTTCGGCACATCCACACCCCAATCTGCAAGCGGTTCGTCCCAATTCGCAAGAGCGTCCATGTCCCACTCTCCAAACGTCGCATTGTCCTTGATAATAATCTCATTGAGGGTTTCAGCGTCCGTGTCGGCAGGAACAACGATACAAGACACTTGCTCAATCCCGAGTTCTTGCATTGCACGCAAACGCATATTGCCACCAAGAACGTACCACGTGCCCTCGTGATTAAACACTTTCAACGGCAGCACGCCGGTCATGTTCTTTGCTTTCATCGAGGTCAGCAACTTGGCATAGTCCGTTTCGCTGATTTGTCGAGGGTTCGCGTGAACTCCGATACACTCCAATTCGCCTGCATTTGGTCGCAAGTCACTCACTTTGAGAACTTGCGTCTGTGTTTGTGTTAAATCCATATGCGCTATTATTCGAGATATTCTGCAATATGTTTGTCCGTCCACCAACGGACAAAGAACGGAGCGTGTTTAAGGGCGTCTTTTACGGCTACCCTGTTGCTCGCTTTCTGCGCCAACTCCTTGTTCATGCTTTTGACGTGATCTTGCAGCGAAGCAACTCTTATCTGTTCCGCTTTTAGTTTTGCAGCCAAATCGTCCTTTTCCGCGCGCAATTTATTGCAAGAGTCGACGGCAGCACGTACTTCCGTGCGCTTACTTTGCAACTCATTTTGGAGACTCTCAATCTCCGACTCGGCATTTTTTACTCTATTGGTCAATCCTTCGACCTCATCACGATAGACTTTCAACTGGTCTCTTAGAACTTCGAGCTCTTTCTCGGCTCTTTCTAATTTTTCGCAAACTCCCATATTACTTTGATTTTAAATTGTCAATACATTTTTGCGCCCAATACTCAACGTGTGCGTCATCAAGCCACGGATAGTGTGCGCGTATATTTGCAATAAAGTCCGTTTTTGTGCGTTCTGCGCTCATATAATCCCGAATAAGTAATGTAGTATCCCGAGGACAAAAGAGAGCACGAAAAGCAAAATAACGAGTACCATTGTGCGGTTCATACTATTTGTGAGTAAGTGCTTCCATCCTGTTTCCAAACCTCCGCAAGTTTACGATCACGCTCAACACCGAAACGCACACCGGACGAGAGCGTGAAAATATAAAACTTATGCAGCCCCGATTTGAGGTGTCCGTTGTTGATATACCAATTCTTGAACTCTAATAAATGGTCTTTGCTCATTGCATCATTCGTGTTTGTTTGTAAAAAATATCAAATGCGGTATTTGCACAATCTATATTGTCATCGTGTACGCCCTCTTGGTCTTTTCCGGTGTACGCATATACCTGTTTGAGGTATCCGTCCACGTGCTCGGTCTCGTTCCACACAACACGCTTTGTCAAACTGTCGTAATTGTCTAAAATACGCCTGTGCTTATTGCCTTTCGCCGCAAAGGGTTTGACCGCCCAATCTTGCGAACGTGCATACCGGATAAATTCAGCACCCACGCCGTTGCTTTCGCAAAAGATCATTTGCGCGTTATATTGCAGAACCCACTCTCTCCACGTTTCAAGTACCACTTTCCAACGCTTGCACCATTCGTCCCAATTACTTGCTGCAACAGCCGCCGGCATGGTACTTGTGTTTGTTGAGAACGTGTCCACGATATACATCCGTGCTCCATCGGTAGCCGCAAGGACGGACGCAAAATAATCCGCTCCCGTGAGTGCCGACGGGTCTGCAATAATCGCGTAATTGAAGAGCCGTGTCGGGTCTATCTTCTCACGAACGATGTTCGAGGGCGTGAATATATCGCCATAAATTTCTGCGTACTCTCCAAGATAATACCTGCGATAAAACGTGACATCTGCGCTTGAAGCGTTCGGGCTTTCGGCTTTTCGTTTTAAGTCCTCGAACCATTGCAGTTGTATCGGCGTCAGGTGGTCTCTATTCCATTGCCATTTGCATTGCAGCAGGTTCTCGGGTTTGATGATGTCCTCTGCCCAAAACTTTGCGTCCTCGGGGTTATAGTCCACAATCACGCCCTTGCGCGCATTTGCCGTGATGGCATAGAATTGTTTAAGTGTGAATTTGTTCGCTTCGTTGATGTATACCCAATCACACGCAGCACCTTTTGCCGTGTCTGCATCCTTGAACGAACGGAATATAGCCGTACCTCTGTGACCATTGCGCAAGAACGTGCATGATATACGTCTCGGGCTCTTTTGGATGTCAAAATGTGGGGTCCATGCA
>JAXJTE010000189.1:0-10520 GCA_036309765.1 Caryophanon sp.
CTTGTGTGCTCACCTGTTCCATATCGTTCGCCATATGCTGAATGCCTTGCTGTAAAATGCGTACGATGTCGACAATTTTTGCAGCAGATGCCGTCGTCTGTTCAGCGAGATTACGTACTTCGTCAGCTACGACTGCAAATCCTTTACCAGCGTCTCCTGCGCGTGCTGCTTCAATCGCTGCGTTTAATGCGAGCAAGTTCGTCTGGCTTGAAATCGTCGTAATGATCGAGACGAATTCTTCAATTTGTGCCGAATGCGTAATTAAGCTTTCGACTGTGGATAGCGATTGCTGAACGGCTTTGTCAATTGTGTTCATTTGCTCAACGGTTAATGCGATGTCGCGGTGACCGGCTTGCGCGTTTTGTTGTGCGACGGTTGATACGGCCGTCACGTCCTCAGCAGCGCTTGCAACGTGCGTAATGCCTTCTGTCACTTCCTGCAAAGCGACGAGCGTTTCGTTTAAGTTTTCGTCACTGTTTGTCGCTTGCTGTGAAATTTGCTCGATGCTCGACGTTACTTGATGGCTAGTATGTGCTGATTGGTCTGCACTTGCTAGTAGCTCCTCAGATGAAGCGGCAACGTTCGTACTCGATTGTGCGACAGTTGATAGCACGCTTCGTAAATTTTTTGACATGTCGTTAAATGACGCTGACAGCACAGCAATTTCGTCGCGTGATTTGATCGGCAGCGGCTCGCTCGTGAAGTCGCCGTCAGCCATTTTTTGTGACGTTGTCGTAAGAATTTCAAGAGGCTTTAAGCGTCGTATAAGTATGATGAAGTAAATGATAACTGAAATTGCAAACGATACCGCAGCAATAATGATGAAAATAAAGGCGATGTTCGTAGAAGCGGTTGCTTTATAAGCGAGGTCATCTGCCCAAACGTTTAAATCCTCTTTAAATGATGCGTAAATCGTATCAATTTCCATCGCAGCTTGTTCATATGTAGTGTTTGTTAAAAGATTTTGTGCTTTATTGACGTTTCCTGCTTTAAGCGCATTGAACGCCTCGTATTCCACATCGGTAAGAGCGAGCGATTTGTCGTTAACAAAAGTTAGTTGCTCTGTTAGTTCGTCTGGTACGTTGTAGCTTTTTAGTAGCTCGGCTGTTTGTAAAAATGTATCTTCAGCTAATTTATTTTCATATTCTACTAAGTATGCTCGCTTATTGTTGAAAACATACATGCGTGCTTCATTCGTTAAATAAAGTGATTCGTTTTCTAACTCGGCCACTGCGTTTGTAATTGTATTGCGTGTGTTCAACGTCTCGCTTAAAGAAAAAATCGTTGACGTTAAGTAAACTAAGCTTCCTGCCAAAAAAGCGGCCAATAATACTGCGGCGATAATACCAAATTGCAATGACCTTTTAATTGTCATGATGTCGCCTCCCTCATAAAAATAATTAATCTATAATAACTTATCATAACGTATGGCAAAAGAAAGATTATAACTTTTTATACAGGAAGTAAATCGAAATACAGATACTTTGACGAAACAGTGACAAAAAGTAAGTGCGCCGAATATTTTTTTTCGGTGCTTTTTTTCGTGAAAGCGCGTCGTATGTAGCTTGGAAGGATATGTTAAAGAGTTCTTTTGTGACATAAAGTAGAAAAAAATGTTTTTTTGTAGACAAAATATATTATTAGGTGGTAAATTGAAGTTGTGGTAAAAATGACATGAACGACAAAATTGCTTCATGTTGTAGCAGAGGAGGCGATTCACATGAAGGCGACCATTCGTACGCGTGTGTTAGAGGCAGCTCTCGATTTATTTTATGAAAAAGGCTACAATCGCGTATCGGTGGACGAAATCGTCGAGCGTGCAGGTACATCTAAAGGCGGCTTTTATCATAATTTCAAATCAAAAGACGCACTGCTTTATGAAATACATAACGTCTTTATTTCGTACGTGCTTGCACAAACGAAAAAAGCACGCGCCTCATCTCCCTCGCCAGTCGAGCAGCTTAGCGCGATGTTGTACGCATTTACGAACGTGTTTGATGTGTACATGCGTCACATTACAGTGTTTTACAACGAGGTTGCGTATTTGCCAGCAGAATTCGAAGCACCGATTCATGAAAAGCGCACGCAATATCGTCGCATGATTGAGGACGTCATCGAAGCGGGCAAGGCAGAAGGGCAATTTCGGCTCGACTTATCGACGACGATCACAACGATGGCGATTATTGGTATGGTGAACTGGACGTATAAGTGGTACCGACATGATGGAGAGCTTACGATGACACAAATTACGAAGCATTTTAACGATGTCATTTTGCGAGGAATCGTTACCGAACAAGGACTAACGATTGCCGAGCAGCACCGCATGCAGCAGCGATAATTTTTTTTAGCGATTTGAGACCGACTAGTCGGTATTAGCAAAAGGATGTTCAGCACGATTTGTAAACGGATCAGTTGCTTGAAGCGAAAAGCAACGCCAAGCAATCGTGGCGAACAAAAAGGAGGAAAATAAATGAACTTTGAACTAACGAAAGAGCAGCAAATGATTAAGCAAATGGTACGAGAATTTGCACAGGCAGAAATTGCACCACACGCACGTGAGCTTGACAAAAAACATGCGTTTCGTAAAGAAAGCTTTGACAAAATGGCAGAGCTAGGGTTGTTTGGTATTCCATTTCCTGAAAAATATGGCGGCTCAGATGGCGGCACAATCGCCTACGCATTAGCAGTAGAAGAAATTGGGCGTGCATGCGGTGGTACAGGCTTATCGTACGCAGCGGCAGTCTCGCTTGGCGCAACACCGTTTTACAACTTCGGTACAGATGCACAAAAGGAAGAATTTTTAGTGCCAATGGTTGAAGGGAAAACGCTTGGCTCATTCGGTTTAACGGAGCCAAACGCAGGTTCAGACGCAGGTGGTACACGCACGAAAGCATATTTAGAGGGCGACGAGTGGGTGATTAACGGCGAAAAATGTTGGATTACGAATGCGAGCTATGCGCGTCAAGTTGTCGTAACGGCCGTAACAGGTCAAGACGAGCGCGGCAAAAACATCATTACGGCAATTATTGTACCGACAGACACACCAGGCGTAACGATTCGCTCAGAATACGAAAAAATGGGTGTGCGTGCATCGAATACGTGTGAAATTGTGTTAGACAACGTACGCGTACCGAAAGAAAACATACTCGGTGACGAAAAGCGCGGATTCGGTCAGTTTTTAAATACGCTTGATGGTGGACGTATTTCAATCGCAGCATTGTCAGTCGGCATCGCACAGTCGGCATTTGAAAAAGCGTTAAAGTATTCACAAGAGCGCATGCAGTTTGGTAAATCGATTTCAAAGCTACAGGCAATTCAGTTCAAGCTTGCTGACATGGCAATGGAAATTGAATTAGCGCGTAACATGGTGCATAAAGCAGCGTGGTTAAAAGATAATGGCAAACCGTTCAAATCAGAGGCGGCGTATGCGAAACTGTTCGCATCAGAAATGGGCTTCCGTACGTGTAACCAGGCGATTCAAATTCACGGTGGTTACGGCTACATGGAAGAGTACGATGTCGAGCGTCATTTACGCGACATTAAATTAATGGAAATCGGTGAAGGTACATCGGAAATTCAACGTCTTGTCATTTCTCGTCAATTAGGGTGCTAAATAAAAACGAAATGAGGGGGAAGTGTACGTATGGTTCAGCTAGTTTACGAAACAATTGGCCAGATGCTAGAGACACGTGTAACTCAATTTCGACAAAAGGAGGCGCTCGTTTACGCGGATCGCAATTTCCGCCAAACGTACGAGCAATTTGACGACGATGTGAACCGCGCGGCGAAAGCACTGATGGCAATCGGTCTTACGCGCGGCGATCATTTCTCAGTATGGACGACGAATGTACAGCAATGGCCGAGTTTGCAGTTTGCTTCTGGTAAAAGCGGTGCGGTGCTTGTCACTGTCAACACGAACTACCGAGCAGGTGAGCTGGAGTATTTACTCAAGCAATCCGATTCACGCGCCATCATTTTAATAGATGATTTCCGCGGACATTCGTTTATCGACACATTGTATGAGCTTTGTCCAGAGCTGAAAACGGCAACACCTGGGAAGCTTGAGAGCGAGCGACTACCGCTGTTAAAAACGGTTGTTGTCATTAGCGATAAATCGTATCCAGGCACGTATTCATATGAAGCGTTTTTAGCGCTAAGTGAGCAAGTAAATGACGCCGAATTAGTCGAGCGTAAGCAATCGCTCCATTACGAAGACGTCATTAACATTCAATATACGTCCGGTACGACTGGGTTTCCAAAGGGTGTTATGTTAACGCATGCGAATATTTTAAACAACGCGCTGCACATTGCAGAGGTGATGCGTTTAACACTGGAAGATCGTTTATGCATTCCCGTACCGTTTTTCCACTGCTTCGGCTGCGTCATCGGTACGCTCACGATCGTATCAGCGGGCGGAACGATGGTGCCAATTGAACAGTTTAGCGCGGAGGAAGTATTGCGCACGGTCGAGCAGGAAAAATGCACAGGATTGCACGGTGTACCGACGATGTTTATTAATGAACTCAATTTACCGAATATTTCGGAATTTGATTTATCATCACTTCGAACAGGCGTAATGGCAGGGTCAAATTGTCCAGTAGAGCTCATGAAAGGCGTTATTAATGTGATGGGGATGACCGATTTCACAATTTGCTACGGGCAAACGGAGTCGTCACCAGTGATTACGCAAACGAGCCCAGACGATCCGTTTGATAAAAAGACGGAAACGGTCGGCAAAAAGCATGAGCATGTGGACATCATCATCGCCGCACCAGGTACGAATGACGAGCTACCACGCAATGTGCAAGGTGAAATTTTAGTGCGCGGCTATGCGGTGATGAAAGGGTATTACAATAACGAGGAAGCAACACGCGAAGCAATCGATGAGGACGGCTGGCTACATACAGGCGACCTCGGCACGATGGATGAGGAAGGCTACATTCGCGTAACAGGTCGATTAAAAGACATGGTCATTCGCGGTGGGGAGAACATTTATCCGCGTGAAATCGAGGAGTTTTTATACAAGCATCCGTCTATTTTAGATGTGCAAGTGTGCGGTGTACCGGATGAAAAGTACGGCGAGGAATGTGCGGCGTGGATTATTTTACAGCCAGATGCGAACGAGACAGAAGAAAGCATTCGTGCGTACTGTGCAGATAAAATTTCGAAATATAAAATTCCGCGTCATATTTTCTTCGTTGACGAATATCCGATGACCGCATCAGGAAAAATTCAAAAGTTTAAATTACGCGAGCAGTTTATGGCGTTTTAAGGGGGAGTCGCAATGTTTCAAAAAGTGTTAATTGCCAATCGAGGCGAAATTGCACGTCGCATTATTCGTACGTGTAAGCAGCTCGGCATTCAAACGGTCGCTGTGTACTCGTCAGCGGATGAGTTTAGCTTGCATGTGCGAGATGCGGACGAAGCGGTATGTATCGGCAAAGCACCTGTGTCGCAAAGCTATTTAAATGTAGAGGCGATTTTACAGGCAGCTCGTGATACAGGGGCACAGGCAATTCACCCAGGTTACGGTTTATTGTCAGAAAATGCAGCGTTTGCAAAAGCGGTCGAGGAAGCCGGATTTACATTTATCGGCCCGACATCAAGCGTCATCGCATCGATGGGGAGTAAGCTTGCGGCACGTCAAATGATGGAGCAAGCAGGTGTGCCAATTGTACAAGGTGTGAACGACCCGATTGCGGATGCTGATGAAGCGGTGACTATCGCAAACTCCATTGGCTATCCGATTATGTTAAAGGCATCGGCTGGTGGAGGCGGTATCGGCATGCAGCTTGTAAATAGCGACGCCGAGCTGCACAAAGCGTTTGAAGGTAACCAAAAGCGCGCACAAAGCTTCTTCGGTGACGGCACGATGTTTATTGAAAAATTCATTGCCGAGCCGCATCACGTGGAGGTGCAAATTTTAGCCGATCAGCACGGCAATGTCGTACCGGTATATGAACGCGAATGTTCGGTGCAGCGCCGCAATCAAAAAGTGGTCGAGGAAGCACCGTCTCCGTTCATTTCAGAGGCAACGCGTCAAAAAATGCTCGACGCCGCAGTAGCAGCAGCACAAGCAATTGATTATACGAACGCCGGCACGATTGAATTTTTAGTAGACCGCGATGAAAACTTCTACTTTTTAGAAATGAACACGCGCCTACAAGTCGAGCATCCCGTCACAGAAGAAATTACGGGGCTTGATTTAGTCGAGTGGCAGCTGCGCATCGCAAGCAACGAGCCGCTAGCGTTTACGCGCGACGATATTAAAAAGCGTGGACATGCGATTGAAGTGCGCATTTACGCTGAGCATCCGGTGACGTTTTTCCCATCACCAGGGCATGTCGAGGAGCTCGTTTTACCTGAAGGCGACGGCATTCGTCATGAAGTGTCGATCGAAAGCGGCAGTGACGTCACACCGTTTTACGACCCAATGATCGCCAAGCTCATCGCAACAGGTGCAACACGCGACGAAGCGTTAGCACGATTAGAACAAGCGCTACGTAACTATACGGTGCGCGGCATTCAAACGAATATCCCGATGCTGCTCGATGTCATTACGCACGACGTTTTCAAATCGGGCGTGACGACAACGAAATTCGTCGAGGAGCATTACTTACCAGCAGTGGCGAAATGAGATAGCTCAAGTCTATGAAGCGATGGTGGCGACTCCAGCAGGAAAAATGCGCCTGCGGAAAGCGTCCACCAAAGCGAAATAGGCAGTTAAATAAAACAACCCGAGGAGGAATTTATATGACAATCGTAAAAGCATCAATGGCAGGTACAGTGTGGAAAGTGTTAGTAGCAGAAGGGCAACATGTAGAAGCAGGCGAGGACGTTGTGATTTTAGAATCAATGAAAATGGAAATTCCAATTGCAGCAGAAGAAGCCGGCACAGTAACGCGCGTCATCGCAGCAGAAGGCGACTTCATTAACGTAGACGACGATTTAGTGGAATTAGCATAAGGTGAGCGCCATGTATCCAACGCATGTTCAAATTAAAGAAGTCGGGCCGCGCGACGGTTTACAAAACGAGGCAGCATTTATTAAAACAGCCGATAAAGTACGACTGATCGATCGCTTAAGTGACACGGGCTTACGCTACATCGAAGTGTCGAGCTTTGTAAACCCGAAATGGATTCCACAGCTTGCCGATGCGGCGGACGTGCTCGCACAAATTAAGCGCGAAAACGATGTGACGTACGCAGCGCTCGTGCCAAACATGCAAGGGCTAGAACGTGCGCTAGCAGTCGGCGTCGATGAAGTGAGTGTTTTCATGTCTGCAAGCGAAGGGCATAACCGTTCAAACATTAATAAATCAATCGCGGAGACGTTTCCGGTGCTGCGCCCAGTCATCGAAGAAGCGTTACGAGCAGGCAAGACGGTGCGAGGCTACATTTCGACCGTCATTGCGTGCCCGATTGACGGACCGACGAAGCCAGAGCAAGTGCGCGCAGTAGCCGACAAATTGTTTGAGCTAGGCGTGAGTGAAATTTCGCTCGGTGACACGATCGGCGTCGGTGTACCAACAGAAGTCGATGCACTACTTCATCATTTAACGCAGCATTTTGACCGCGATAGCTTAGCGATGCACTTTCACGACACGCGTGGCACAGCGCTTGCGAACGTCGTCGAAAGCTTGCGTCACGGCATTACGAAGTTTGATAGTTCAATCGGTGGCTTAGGCGGCTGCCCGTATGCAAAAGGAGCATCAGGCAACGTCGCAACCGAGGACTTACTTTATTTATTGCATGGAATGGGCATTGAAACAGGTGTCGATTTACACAAAGTGCAGCAGGCGGCGCTATCGATGGAGCAGCTACTACAAAAGCCGCTTAACTCGAAGCTCGCCGCCGTTGCAAAGGGGGAGCAAGCATGATTACGGTAACGAAGGAAGCACATGTTGCAACGGTGACGTTAAATCGTCCTGATGCGGCGAACTCGCTATCGCTTGCACTGCTACAGCAGCTACACAATGCGTTTTATACGCTGAGCTACGACAATGACGTGCGCGTTGTCATCGTCACAGGTGCAGGTAATCAGTTTTGTGCAGGTGCGGACTTAAAGGAACGTAAAGGAATGAGCGATGTCGAGGCGCGCCAAGCAATTGCGTTAATTGGCGACGTCGTCAATGCATGCGAGGCGATGAGCCAGCCTGTCATTGCGGCGATGAACGGTGCGGCGTTTGGCGGTGGCTTAGAGCTTGCCCTTGCTTGCGACATTCGCATTGCGAGCAGCAGCGCGAAAATGGGCTTAACGGAAGCAGCACTCGGCATTATTCCAGGGGCAGGTGGAACGCAGCGACTGCCAAGACTCATTGGCATCGGTCGCGCGAAGGAGCTCATTTACACAGCGCGTCGTTTAACGGCAGATGAAGCGCTCACATACGGCATTGTCGAATACGTCGTGCCACCAGAGCAACTGCTAGTAAAAGCAAGCGAGCTCGCCGCAGAAATGGCAAGCAACGCCCCGCTATCATTACAGCAGGCAAAAGTGGCGATTCATGAAGGGATGCAAGTTGATTTGCATACGGGCTTAACGATTGAGCGCCTCGCATACGGTCGACTGTTCCACTCAGCCGATCGACTAGAAGGGCTCGCGGCATTTGCTGAAAAGCGCAAGCCGCAATATATAGGGAAATAATAGTGGAAGCTTTACGGATTGTGTGAAACTTGAGACTCGCCATTAACGACGAGGCTCAAGTTACGCCCGAGATTGAATGAAAATACATACTTATAAAGGAGATGGAGCACATGACACAAGTTGTAACGAATGACCAATATGTTTCATACAAGCAATCGATTTTAGCAGGCGGTGCCCCGAAATACCACGAAAAAAATAGCGAGCAAGGGAAGCTATTTGTGCGCGAGCGTCTCGCATTATTGTTTGACGACGGCGTGTTAACGGAGGACGGCGCATTCGCAAACGTGCTAGCAGGTGACTTACCAGCAGACGGTGTCGTAACAGGCATTGGCAAAATTCACGGGCGCACCGTATGCGTCATGGCGAACGACTCGACGGTAAAGGCGGGCTCTTGGGGAAAACGCACCGTTGAAAAAATTATTCGCATTCAAGAAACAGCAGAAAAGCTAAGCGCACCGCTTCTATATTTAGTCGATTCAGCAGGCGCACGCATTACTGATCAGCTTGAAATGTTCCCAGGTCGCCGCGGTGCAGGGCGCATTTTCTACAACCAAGTGAAATTGTCTGGTCGCATTCCGCAGCTTTGTTTATTGTTTGGTCCATCAGCTGCAGGAGGTGCATACATTCCAGCGTTTTGTGATGCGGTCGTTATGGTAGAAGGCAACGCGTCGATGTACCTTGGCTCACCGCGCATGGCGGAAATGGTCATCGGTGAGAAGGTGACGCTAGAGGAAATGGGCGGGGCAAAAATGCATTGTAGTGTTTCGGGCTGCGGTGATGTGCTTGCGAAAACAGAGGAAGAAGCAATTGCGTACGCGCGCCAATATTTAAGCTACTTCCCAGACAATTATAAAGAAAAGCCAGCGCTTGCTGAGCCAAAATTACCGGCATCGTTCGAAAAAACAATCGATGAGCTCATTCCACAAAACCAAAACAGCCCGTTCAACATGCACGATTTAATCAATCGCATTATTGACGAAGGCTCTTGGTGCGAGGTGAAGAAGCTATTTGCCGCAGAGCTTATTACCGGCTTTGCACGCATTAACGGGCAAGCAGTCGGCATCGTCGCGAACCAGCCGCGCGTTAAAGGTGGCGTACTATTTCACGATTCGGCAGACAAAGCGGCGAAGTTCATCTCGCTTTGTGATGCGTTCCACATTCCACTCATTTTCTTAGCGGACGTGCCAGGCTTTATGATCGGTACACAAGTAGAGCGTGTCGGCATCATTCGTCACGGTGCGAAAATGATTTTTGCGATGAGCGAGGCGACGGTGCCAAAAATTACGGTTATTGTGCGTAAAGCTTACGGCGCAGGATTGTACGCGATGGCAGGTCCAGCGTTTGAGCCAGACGTATGCATCGCATTAACGCGCGCGCAAATTGCGGTAATGGGTCCAGAAGCAGCAGTGAACGCGGTGTACGCAAACAAAATTGCCGAGCTGCCAAAAGAGGAGCAATCGGCGTTCATCGAGGAAAAACGCGACGAGTATCGCGAAGAAATCGACGTGTACCGTTTAGCGTCAGAGCTTATTATTGATGACGTCATCGAGCCAAACGATTTGCGTCAAGCGCTCGAGAACCGTTTAGAAGTGTACAAAAATAAAGAGCTGACATTTACAGAGCGTAAACGCGGCGTACGACCAGTGTAAAGGGGGACGAGTAGCATGGATAAAGTAGTACAAACAGTTGATGAAGCAATTGCAGACATTGTAGACGGGGCAACGCTGATCGTTGGCGGCTTCGGCTTAAGCGGCATTCCGAGCATGCTCATTGAAGCAATCGAGCAAAAGGGCGTCAAAGGACTACACGTTGTCAGCAACAACTGCGGCGTGGACGATGCAGGGCTTGGGCTACTGCTACGCAACAAGCAAGTACAA
>JAXJTE010000190.1:0-21077 GCA_036309765.1 Caryophanon sp.
AAGCAACACCGTATAATAAGGACAAGTGGTTGTTGTTCGGGATATTTTTTAGGAGGAAATCAAGTGACGAAAACAAAAAATGAATTAATTCGAGTAATCCCTCTCGGCGGTGTCGGCGAGATTGGTAAAGCAATGTACGTAATTGAAATTGACGAAGAGCTATTCGTTGTAGACAGTGGCTTAATGTTCCCAGAGGACGAAATGCTAGGCATTGACATTGTCATTCCAGATGTTACGTATTTAGAGGAAAATAAAGACCGCGTCAAAGGGATTTTCTTAACGCACGGTCACGAGGATGCAATCGGTGCAATCGCGTACGTGCTACGTAAAATTAAAGCACCAGTATACGGTTCAAAATTAACGATTGCCCTTGCAAAAGAGCATTTAAAAGATTTACCAGCGCCGTACCAGGTGAAGTTCTTTGAAGTAACGAATCGTAGCCGCATGAACTTCAATTCAACGCACGTAACGTTCTTCCATACAACACATAGTATTCCCGATTCATTAGGGGTTGTGTTCCATACGTCTGAAGGGGCAATTGTGCATACGGGTGAATTTAAATTCGACCAATCCGCACAAGGGAAGTTCCGCCCTGACTTAGCGAAAATGGCACAGCTTGGTGAAGACGGCGTACTGATGCTGTTATCAGAATCAACAGAAGCAGAGCGCCCAGGTTATACGACATCTGAAGCGGTAGTAAATGACCACTTAGCGAAAACATTCCACTCAGCACCAGGTCGTTTAATTGTCGCGTTATATTCATCAAACTTCATTCGTATTCAGCAAGTGTTACATCAAGCGCACGCATCACATCGCAAAGTGGCCATTATTGGTAAGCCACTAGAGAAAGTAGTAGAGCTTGGCGTAAACTTAGGCTATTTAGAATTAGAAGAAGATACAATCATTCCAATTCAAGACATTCACAAATTTAACGACGATGAGCTTGTCATTATCGCAACAGGTAATCAAGGTGAGCCGTTAGATGCATTAGACAAAATTGTACGCAAGCATCACCGTGAGTTAAAAATTAAAGATACCGATTCAGTGTTAATTACGTTCACACCATCACCATCGATGGAAGTGCAAATGTTTAACACGATGAACAACTTAGCAAAAGCTGGCGCACGCGTATTAACATCAGACAAAAAAGTACACGTATCTGGTCACGGTAGCCAAGAAGACTTAAAGCTCATGTTAAACTTAATGCAGCCGAAATACTTCATCCCAATTCAAGGGGAATACCGCATGTTAATTGCGCACTCAAAAGTAGCTCAATCACTTGGTATGCAAAAATCACAAATCTTTATCGCGGAAAAAGGCGATATCGTTGAATACAAAAACGGCAAAGTACGCATGAGCGGTCGCGTACAAGCAGGGAACGTCTTAATCGATGGTTCAGGTGTTGGCGACGTCGGCAACATCGTACTACGCGATCGTAAATTATTATCACAAGATGGTATTTTCATCGTTGTCGTAACGCTTAACCGCGCACAAAAGAAAATTGCATCAGGCCCAGAAATTTTATCACGTGGTTTCGTTTACGTGCGCGAATCAGAGGAGCTTATGCAAGAATCAGCGGACATTGCACGTAAAGTCATCGAAAAGTATGTTGGCAAAGAAACGTTTGAGTGGACGAACATTAAACAAGAAATCCGCGATACGTTAAACCAATACTTATTCCAAAAAACGAAGCGTCGTCCAATGATCATTCCGATTATTATGGAATATTAATTCCGATACAGCATACAAGAAATCATTCGAAGTTTATTTTCGAATGGTTTCTTTCTGTTTCGGAATACGCTTTGACAACATTTCAAAATAGCCATACGATAGAGTGAGAACTTTTTTGTCGTCATAGGCGTCATGAAAAAAGCTGGTCATGAAAGAAAGAGGTGATGAAATGGCACAGCCAAAACAAAAGGAAAGTGCTCGTACACCGCGTAAACGCACGACGGTTAAAACCGAGGAAGCGCCGGCGAAAAAGCCAGTACGTCGCCGAGCTGCTGCGAAAAAAGAAAGTAGCACGCGTGGAACAGATCAAGCGGTGCAAAAATATCATCCACTTGCGTACGAAATTGTCGGTATTTTATTAATTGTGTTAGCGGTTGTGATTTTCCAACAATACGGAGTTGTCGGACGTGCGTTGCAATCGACGGCACGCTTTTTCTTTGGGAATTTGCACTTTTTAATTCCGGCGACGCTCGTGTTAGGTGCGATTGCGCTCATGCTGCGACGCAAAGTAAAGCTGAAAAATCGCGTCGTTGTAGGCGTTGGTTTACTGTTTACGAGCTTCATTATTTTTAGCCATGCATTACTGTTTGAACAACTGACTGTATCAGGCGATTTAGCATCGACATCGGTACTAAAGGAAACGTGGAATTTACTCATTACGACAGGCGGCATTGAAAACCGCTCAAACGCACTTGGTGGCGGCATGATTGGTGGCGTTATTTTTAGTGTGCTGTCGTTGTTGTTTGATGTAGACGGTGCGAAAGTTTTAGCGTGGGTATTACTGCTTGTTAGTGCGTTATTGTTTGGTGGCAAGGCATTAATGCCGCTCGTAACGAATAAAGTAACGGATCTACGTACGAGCATGAAGGAAAAATTCGTGCAGTGGAAGGAGCGCAAAAAGCAGGAAAAGGTAGAAGGCGCACCTGAAAAACCAGCGCGAAGCAAGCGTAAAAAGGATGTTGCCTTATCTTCTGACGAGGTCGAAGCGGTTGTGCGTGAAACGTCGCCGCAAAAAGAAGTAGACGAAATTGTCATTAAAACGTTTGCGGAGCGAGTAAATGACGAAAAGCCGTTTAAAGCGAATGAAAACAAGGAATATACAAAACAGAAGCCGCCGCGTGTGAATGCTGAGGACAACACGTCGTATACGCTACCGACAATTGATGTATTACAGCGTTCAAAGGCACAGGACCAAAGCGATGAAAAGAAAAAGGCAGAGCGCAACAAACGTCGATTAGAAGAAACGTTTGAAAGCTTTAATGTGCGTGCGCGTGTCACAAACGTGTTGCTCGGTCCGGCGGTTACAAAATACGAGGTGACACCCGAGCCAGGCTATAAAATCAGCAAAATCGTTAGCTTGCAAGACGATTTAGCGTTAGCGCTTGCGGCGAAGGACATTCGTATTGAAGCACCAATTCCAGGGAAATCTGCGGTCGGGATTGAAGTGCCAAATAGTGAAGTGGCAGTCGTTACGTTGCGCGACGTATTAGAAACGGACGCAAACAACAAGCCCGACGAAAAGCTATTAATTGGCTTTGGTATTGATGTAACGGGCGAGCCGATTTTGGCACAGTTGAACAAAATGCCGCATTTACTCGTTGCTGGTTCAACTGGTAGTGGGAAAAGTGTGTGCATTAACGGTATTATCGTTTCGATTTTAATGCGTGCAAAGCCACACGAAGTAAAAATGATGATGATTGACCCGAAAATGGTTGAGCTAAATGTGTATAACGGTATTCCGCATTTGCTTGCACCCGTTGTGACAGATCCGCGTAAAGCAGCACAAGCACTTCAAAAGGTCGTTTCTGAAATGGAGCGTCGTTATGAGCTGTTTTCGCATACTGGTACGCGCAATATCGAAGGGTATAACGATCACGTTATGCGCCACAATGAAGAAACGAGTGATAAACAGCCAAAGCTTCCTTATATCGTTGTCATTGTTGATGAGTTAGCCGACTTAATGATGGTTGCGTCAAACGAAGTGGAGGATGCGATCATGCGTCTTGCACAAATGGCGCGTGCAGCGGGCATTCACTTAATCATTGCGACGCAGCGTCCGTCTGTTGATGTCATTACAGGCATTATTAAGGCAAACATTCCATCGCGCATTGCGTTTGCGGTATCGTCGGCCATTGATTCGCGCACAATTCTTGACATGGGTGGGGCAGAAAAGCTGCTCGGTCGTGGGGACATGTTGTTCATGCCAGCAGGTGTATCAAAACCGACCCGCGTACAAGGGGCATTTTTGTCTGACCAAGAAGTAGAGCGCATTACAGAATATGTCATTAACCAACAAAAGGCGCAGTACGAAGAAAGTATGATTCCGACTGATGAGGAAATAAAGCAAATTGATGATGAAGTGGACGAGCTGTATTTGCAGGCGGTTGATTTAGTCATTGAGCTACAAAGTGCTTCGGTTTCTATGCTACAGCGTAAGTTTAAGATTGGTTATTCACGTGCCGCGCGTATCGTTGACCAAATGGAAGCACGAGGAATTGTTGGGCCGCCAGAAGGTTCTAAGCCACGAAAGGTTCTTACGTCATAAATTAACAGTAAGTTTTCATGAAATTGCAGCTCGAATCAGATAATTAATTTTTTCTGTTTTACCTGCAATTTTTTTGATGAAAAAAGGATGAATTATGATGTATTATTTCTAAAACTATTCCTTTTTAAATCGAAAAGTGTTATATTATTTCTCAATTAGTAGGGATGTTTTACATCAGATGTCTGATTTCTAACTTTGGTGGTGGTTAAAAGGTGACTATTAAATCGGATCATCGTCATTTGTATTTACAAGTAATCGATCGATTAAAAGCCGATATTGAGCAAGGAATCTTCAAGGAAAACGAAAAATTACCTTCTGAGTTTGAGTTATCGAAGCTGCTTGGTGTAAGCCGAGCTACGCTACGAGAAGCATTACGCTTATTAGAGGAGGAAAATGTCATTGTTCGTCGACATGGTGTAGGGACGTTTGTTAACCCAAAGCCAGTGTTTACATCAGGCATTGAGCAGTTAACGAGTATATCCTCAATGATTGAGCAAGTTGGCATGGTACCGGGAACAGAATTTTTAAGTGCTGTTGAAACGGTGCCGTCTGAAGATGATTTAAAGCGTTTTGAAAATACAGAGAGCGACAAAATCATCACAATCGAACGAGTGCGTACAGCTGATGGCGAGCCAGTCGTTTATTGTATTGATCAAGCTCCAACAAGTTTACTGCCGAGCGATTTTGCACAAAGCAATCATCGGGAGTCCATTTTTGAGGCAATTGAACAAACGGGAATGGTTCGTGTAGCGTACGCTGTTACATATATTGATCCTGTTGGGTATCATGAAAAAGCGTCTCCGATTTTAAAATGCAATCGCGAGACAGCATTACTCGTCTTAAAGCAATTACACTACGATGAGCAAGACCGCGTAGTGCTTTATTCAAAAAATTATTTTAGAGCTGATAAATTCAGCTTCCATGTAGTGCGTAAACGGGTGTAAAACATTGTTGTCGTATTACCTGCTAATTACAAAATTTTAGGGGGATTCTCAAATGAAAAAGCGTAAATTTGGTTTTGCATTAACAGCGGTATTAGCTGCCGGTACAGTATTAGCAGCTTGTGGTGACGAAGAAACAAAAGACAATGGTTCTTCAACTGACGAAGGCGCAGCAACGACTGAAGATACATTTTCAGTAGCAATGGTAACAGACGTAGGTGGCGTGGATGACAAATCATTCAACCAATCAGCGTGGGAAGGGATTCAAGGGTTTGGTGAAGCGAACGGTTTAGCTAGAGGAAATAACGGTTTCGATTACTTACAATCTGCTTCTGATGCAGACTACAATACAAACATCAACAACTTAATCCGTCGTGACTTCGATTTAGTATTCGGTATTGGTTACATGATGGAAGATGCAATGGGTGAAATTGCAGCTGAAAAGCCAGATAAGAAATTAGCGTTAATCGACGGCGTTGTGGATGCACCGAATGTAGTATCTGTATTATTCAAAGAGCAAGAAGGCGCATTTTTAGCCGGTGCTGTAGCGGCAACTATGTCTACAACTGGTAAAATTGGCTTCGTAGGTGGCGTTGATATTCCAGTAATTAACCGCTTCCACGCTGGTTACGTTGCAGGGGCAAAAGCAGTAAATCCTGACATCGAAATCCAAGTGCAATACACAGGTGCATTTGATAAAGCGGACTTAGGTAAAACAGCAGCGAACTTAATGTACTCTTCTGGCGTAGATATTATTTTCCACGCAGCAGGTGGGACAGGTAACGGTGTATTCTCTGAAGCAAAAGAGCGTAAAGCAAAAGATCCAAACGCAAACATTTGGGTAATTGGCGTAGATGCAGACCAATATGAAGAAGGTCAGGTAAATGAAACGACAAACATTACATTAACATCAATGTTAAAAGGTGTTAACGCAGCAGTAGTTGATATTTCTACACGCGCACAAGATGGCGACTTCAATGGCGGCGAAACGCTTGTATACGGTCTAAAAGAAGGCGGCGTACAATTAGCAGATTCTCGCGGTGCAATCCCAGCTGACGTAATGGCAGTTGTAGAAGATTACACAGCAAAAATTTCTTCTGGTGAAATCGTTGTACCAGAAGAAAAACCAGCTCAATAATTTGTAAAACGATCGCTTATCGATAGGAACATCATAGAGGTCATTGCGGCTTCTATGATGTTTTTTCTAAGTTATTAGATGAAAGATTTGTATGTACAAATCTTTCATGTAGTAATTTAGTTGCTTACAAAAATGCAGGCTTACGATCAACTTGTTGCTTAAAAATAACGAGCAACACCGTTTTTGATCGGTTGCTGCAATGCATGTTTTTTATTAAAATCTTGAAATGGCTAAAGGAGTGATTACAGTGGAATATGTGATTGAGATGCTCGGAATCCGTAAAGAATTCGGCAATTTCGTAGCGAATAATAACATCACGCTCCAACTAAAAAAAGGCGAGATTCATGCACTCTTGGGAGAAAATGGTGCAGGGAAATCGACTTTAATGAACGTTTTATTCGGACTTTATCAGCCTGAAGCTGGTGAAATTCGCGTCCACGGGAAAAAGGTGAACATCGCCAACCCGAATATTGCAAATGACCTAGGAATTGGCATGGTGCATCAACATTTTATGCTTGTTGAAAATTTCACCGTAACGGAAAATATTATTTTAGGTAGCGAGCCGACGTCATTCGGTATGGTTAGTCTTAAAAAGGCGGCTAAAAAAGTAAGAGAGCTGTCAGAGCGCTACAACTTAGATGTGGATCCGAATGCAAAAATCGAGGATATTTCAGTCGGGATGCAGCAGCGTGTGGAAATTTTGAAAACGCTTTATCGTGGCGCTGAAATGCTAATTTTCGATGAGCCGACTGCATCACTTACACCGCAAGAAATTGAAGAACTTATTCAAATTATGCGCCTTCTTATTAAAGAAGGAAAATCAATTATCATTATTACGCATAAGCTAAAAGAAATTATGGAAGTATCAGACCGCGTCACAATCATTCGTAAAGGCGAAGGAATTGGTACAGTTGTCACAGCGGAAACGAATCCAAATGAGCTAGCGGAATTAATGGTCGGTCGTCAAGTCGAGTTCAAAACAGAAAAAACAGAGGCGACACCAGGCGAGGACGTATTAGTTGTGAAAGACTTAACGGTTTCAGATTACCGAGGTATTGAAAAAGTTGTGAATTTAAACTTAAACGTGCGTCGCGGTGAAATTGTCGGCATTGCCGGTATTGATGGCAACGGTCAGTCAGAGCTTATTGAGGCGCTTACTGGTTTACGCAAAGTAAAGGGCGGTACGATTACGCTCAACGGTCAAAATATTACGAATTTAAAGCCGCGTGCGATTACAGAAGCGGGTGTTGGGCATATCCCAGAAGACCGTCATAAGCACGGCTTAGTACTCGATTTCCCAATCGGACATAACATTGCGCTACAAACGTATTATCAACCGCCTATTTCAAAAGGCTTCGTGATGGATTACAAAAAAATTAGCGAAAAAGCGCGTCAAGTCATTGAAGAATACGACGTGCGTACAGGGCAAGGTGAAATGACGCCTGCGCGTGCGCTATCAGGCGGTAACCAGCAAAAGGCGATTATCGGTCGTGAAGTCGATCGTAATCCAGACTTACTTATTGCGGCATTGCCGACGCGTGGCTTAGATGTTGGGGCGATTGAGTTTATTCACTCACGTTTAATCGAGCAGCGCGACAAAGGAAAAGCGGTACTGCTTATTTCATTCGAGCTTGATGAAGTGATGAACGTATCAGACCGTATCGCCGTTATTTATGACGGTACAATTGTGGATACAGTTTATCCAAAGTTAACGACGGAGCAGGAGCTTGGTTTATTAATGGCGGGTGAAACGCGTCAACAACCAGACTCGCTTACAAAAGGAGGAACGGAATGATGTCAAATCGTATCGTAAATATTCTCGTTCCAGCGATTTCAATTATTGTCGGTTTATTAGTCGGTGCAGTTGTGATGCTTGTATCAGGCTATGATCCAGTGCAAGGCTACACGGCGTTATGGAACGGGATTTTTGGAGACTCGTACACAATCGGGAATACGATTCGCCAAATTACACCATACATTTTAGCAGGTTTAGCGGTGGCGTTCGCGTTCCGTACAGGCTTATTCAACATCGGGGTTGAAGGGCAATTATTAATGGGCTGGTTAGCTGCTGCTTGGGTAGGATATGCAGTAGAGCTACCACGTATTATTCACTTACCGCTTGCGATTATCGCAGCAGCTATTGCCGGTGGTTTATGGGCATTATTAGTCGGTTACTTAAAGGCACGCTTAAATGTGCATGAAGTTATTTCTTCTATTATGTTAAACTACACAGCACTTTATATTACAAATGCGATCATTAAATCATTATCAGACGGCGGCTTCAAAACAGAAACCGTTTTACCGTCTGCCACATTACGTGCACAGTGGCTGCGCGATATGACAGACAACTCAAGCCTTCACTTAGGGATTTTAGTGGCGCTTGCGATGGTACTTGTCATGTGGTTCTTATTAGAAAAAACGACACGTGGTTACGAGCTAAAAGCAGTAGGTTTCAATCAAAACGCTGCTGAGTACGCAGGGATGAGCGTGAAGAAAAATATCATTTTAGCGATGACAATCTCAGGTATGTTCGCCGGTCTTGCGGGTGCGATGGAAGCGCTTGGTACGTTCCAAAATGCATCGATTAAAGCAGGATTTACAGGTGTCGGCTTTGACGGGATCGCTGTAGCATTACTTGGTGCGAATACACCACTTGGGGTCGTGTTTGGGGCAACGTTATTTGGTTCACTAAAATACGGCGCACTGAACATGCCGAACGAAGCGGGCATTCCAGAAGAAATTGTATCGATTATTATTGCATTAATTATTTTCTTCGTAGCATGTGGTTACGTAATTCGTTTACTTTTAGAAAAATTTGGATCGAAGAAGGAGGGCAACTAAGATGAGTGGATTAGACATTTTATACTTCATCATTCCTTCAGCGATTCTGTACGCAACACCATTAATTTTTACGGCAATCGGTGGCGTGTTCTCAGAGCGAGCAGGTGTTGTTAATATCGGTTTAGAGGGGATCATGGTCGTTGGTGCATTCACTGGTATTTATGTGAACTTAGAATACGGAGAGGCGATGGGTTCAAACGTCATATGGTTTGCGATTTTAGCGTCGCTCGTTGCCGGTTCTGTGTTCTCGCTACTATTAGCAGTAGCAGCTGTATCATTCCGCGCTGACCAGACTGTAACGGGGGTTGCGCTGAACATGCTCGGTGCAGCAGTAACGATTTTCTTAGTAAAGTTAATTTACGACAAAGGGCAAACGGATATGATCGCCAATTCCATTCAACGCTTTGAAATGGATGGGTTTGAGCTTTGGGGCATTAATTGGTTTCCGTTAGCAGACATTCCGTTTTTCGGGCCATTACTATTCCAAAACGTTTATAGCACATCGATTTTAGCGTTTGTTGTGGCAATCGTTGCATGGTTTGTCATTTACAAAACACCATTTGGTTTACGCTTACGTGCAGTAGGGGAACACCCGATGGCAGCAGATACGATGGGTGTAAACGTAACGAAAATGCGCTACATCGCTGTACTGATTTCAGGGGCACTTGGTGGTATCGGTGGTGCGGTATACGCGCAAACGATTACGCTAGACTTCTCAGCATCAACTATTGCAGGTCAAGGGTTCATGGCGATTGCTGCTGTTATTTTCGGCAAATGGCATCCAATCGGGGCGCTCGGTGCAGCATTATTCTTCGGGGTAGCACAGACGCTTAGTATCGCAGGGAATCAAATTAAATACATTCAAGACATTCCATCTGTATACTTACAAATCTTACCGTACGTGCTGACGATTTTAGCGCTTGCTGGCTTTATCGGCAAAGCAATCGCACCGAAAGCATCGGGTACACCGTATATTAAAGGAAAACGATAAAAAGAAAAGCGAGCGAATACATACAAAGTATTCGCTCGTTTTTTTACTTTGCGGTACAATGCTATAGACATGCTTTTTTAGCGTTCATCACGACAATGAAAATGCGCTGTTTGTAATAGAAGGTGTAATTAAATGAGTGATGAAATGTAGTTTTATGTATACGTATACACGCATGATGTTGTGAGATTCAATAGGTGGGAGCTTTGCGGCGAGACTCCTTGGGGAAAAGCGTGAGACTTGAGACCCCACAGCTGTGAGGAACGAACAGCGAGGAGGCTCAAGCCACGCCCCAGGAAAGCGAGCCGCATGTAGCGACCACCGTAATGATAACTAAGACGATGTATATTCGTTTTCGAAGGAGGAATCGGATTTTGTTTACAACAATCCAATTAGCAAAAGGTGTGCAGCTTCATGTACATCCAACAACACAATTTAAAACGGTAAACTTCTCAATAAAATGGCGTGCTGCGTTAACGGACGAGTCGGCAGCTGCACGTACAGTGTTAACGAACGTTTTACAGCACAGCAATGCAAAGTATGAAACGACGGCAGCATTTCGTAGCTACTTAGATGACTTATACGGCACCGTGTTATATTTTGATACGGCAAAGCGTGGCAATGAGCATACGGTATTATTAAATGTTGAAACAGTAAACGACCAATATTTAAAAAAGGCGAACGTATTACAAGAAGTGCTACAGACGATTCATACGTCGGTTTTTGAGCCGAATGTGGACGAAGCAGGGCAATTTAAAGAAGCGATCGTCAACCGTGAGCGCGAAATGGTCGTGCAGCGCATTCAATCGATTTTTGATGATAAAACGCGCTATGCACAGCAGCAGTTAACGAAGCTAATGCGCCCAAACCACGCCGCTTCCATTTCAGCGAACGGCTCGCTTGAAGCGGTAAAGGCATTAACAGTAGCGGACGTAACAGCAGCGTATCACGATATGCTTCTAAACGACCGCATTGATATTTATGTGGTAGGCGATGTACAGCCTGATGAAATGGCGACGCGTTTACAGCAGGAGCTACCATTTGCAGATCGTGACGCACAGCCGCTTGAAGCGATTCCGGCAAGCACGACGGAATTTGAATACGTACGTGAGCAGCAGGACATGAAGCAAGGGAAGCTACATATCGGCTATAGCACACCCGTACGCTTTGGCGACGACGACTTTGCGGCGATGCAAATGTTTAACGGTATGTTTGGTGGTTACCCACATGCGAAGCTATTTATGAATGTGCGTGAGAAGGAAAGCCTAGCGTACTACGCATCAAGCTCATACTCAGGGCATTACGGCTTAGTGTTCGTATTAGCGGGCATTGAAGCGGCGAATGAGGAAAAAGCATACACATTAATTCAAGAGCAGCTAACAGCGATGCAGCAAGGGGACATGACCGAGCTTGAGCTAGCGCAAACGAAGGCGATGTTAACGAACCAATTAAAAGAAGCACTTGATTCGGCACGAGGTCAAATTGAAGTGTACGATCAATACAAAGAGTTGAATGAACCATTTTCAATCGACACGTGGGCAGCTCGATGGGATCGCATTACGTTAGATGATGTAGCACGTATGGCACAGCACGTAACGCTTGAGAAAGTTTACTTCTTAAGTGGGAAGGAGCAAGAATAATGGAGAAAATTACATTTGAACAACTAGACGAAACGCTTTATTACGAAAAGCTCGACAACGGCTTAGACGTATACATTTTACCGAAAAAAGGATTTTCGAAAACGTTTGTGACGTTCACGACGAAATACGGCTCCATTGACCGTACGTTCGTGCCAATCGGTGAGGAAGAAATGATTACGGTACCAGACGGCATCGCGCATTTTTTAGAGCATAAGATGTTTGAAAAGGAAGACGGCGATGTGTTCCAAAAGTTTAGTGAGCTTGGTGCATCGGCGAACGCGTTCACGTCATTTACGCGCACAGCGTATTTATTCTCAGGTACAAACCATATTTATGACAGCACAAAAACACTGCTTGATTTCGTGCAGCAGCCGTACTTCACAGAAGAGACGGTTAATAAAGAAAAAGGCATTATCGGGCAGGAAATTACGATGTATGATGACCAACCAGATTGGCGTCAATATTTCGGCACGATTGAAAATATGTATCATCACCACCCGGTAAAAATCGATATCGCAGGGACGATTGAAACGATTGACGGCATTACAGCGGAGCATTTATATACGTGCTACAACACGTTTTATCACCCGTCGAACATGTTGTTATTCGTTATCGGTGCAGTGGAGCCACAAGAAATGATGGACTTCATTCGTAACGACCAGGCGAACAAGGAATTTGCCGAGCCGACTCCGTTAAACCGTCATTTCGACGAGGAGCCAACAACTGTTGCTGTGAAGGAACGTACGCTGCATATGGACGTACAAAAGCCAAAAGTGATGCTCGGCTTAAAGGCAAAGACCGTTGATTTACAGGGCGCGGACATGTTAAAGCATGAGCTTGCGATGAATATCGGCTTTGAGCTATTGTTCGGACGCACATCACCGTTTTACACGCGCGTATACGAAGCGGATTTAATCGACGAGTCGTTCGGTCAAGATTTCTCGCTTGAAGAAGGATTTGGTTTTGGCTTAATCGGTTCAGATACGTCAGAGCCAGCCCGTTTAATCGAGGAAATTCAGCAGGAGCTAACGGCAGCGGAGACGACATTACCGTTTACAGCAGAGGACGTTGAGCGCATGAAGCGTAAAAAAATTGGCTTCTATTTACGCGCGATGAACTCAATTGAATTTATTGCGAACTCATTTACGCGCTATAAATTTAACGACATGAATTTATTTGATGCTGTACCGACGCTTGAGCAATTAACGTTTGAGGACATTCAAGAAGCATTAACATCGATTCAAGGACAAGACCAGCAAACAATCTTCACGGTATTGCCGATGGAGCAGCATGCATAAGCGATTTGCGCTCGTCGTCGGTGCATCCGGTGCGATTGGTCAAGCGATTTGCCGTCGCTTAGCACAAGACGGCTGGTCGCTTTATTTACAGTATTACAAAGGCAAAGACCGAATCGATGCGTTGTATCACGAACTAGCAAGTCATTATGGTGAGCAGGAATTTATGACGGTACAAGCTGACTTTAGCGTTGCAGACGGCGCAGATCAGCTTGCACCGCACATTTTTTCACTTCATGCGATCGTCTTTGCGAACGGGCAGGCGCATTATAGCATGCTAGAGGATACGAGTGTCGAGGCGATGGATGCATTATGGCGCGTTCACGTACAAAATCCGATGCGTCTTTGTGCGCTGCTTAGCTCGAAGCTTCGTCAGGCGAACGGCTCTATCGTTGTCATTGGCTCGATTTGGGGCGAGGCAGGGGCATCGTTTGAGGTGGCATACTCGGCAGTAAAAGGGGCACAGCACGCATTTGTGAAGGCATATGCACAAGAAGTCGCACCGAGCATTCGCGTTAACGCCGTTTTACCAGGGCTCATTCAAACGAATATGAACGGGCATTTAAGCGAGGACGAGCAGCAGGAGCTACTAGCGGACATTCCGATGCAGCGAGCAGGTGAGCCAGAGGAAGTTGCACATATGGTCGCCTTTTATGTGAGCGATTCGACACGCTACGTTACAGGACAATGCGTGCGAATTAACGGTGGCTGGTACATATAAAGGCAAATGATGTTTCAGTAAAGTGAAGTTCATGAGATTTTTAGCGAATTTTCTATTAAAACACTCTGAAATATCATGAATGGAACTTTTCAATAGGTAGAAAATCAGATATGATGATAAATAGAAGCAACCGCGTGCGCACGCATCATAAAGGAGCTGATGTTCATGAATGAATGGTATTTTGAGTACGAAATTCAAGTCAATCGCCCAGGGCTACTTGGCGATATTTCATCACTGTTAGGTATGCTGCGTGTGAATATTGTAACGATTAATGGCATTGATGAGGTTCATCGAGGCATGCTGTTGTCAGCAGAGCGCGAAGAATCCATTGATCGCTTTCGCTCGATTGTTTCAACGATGGAGCATATACATGTAACAAAGTTTCGTCAGCCGAAGCTGCGTGACCATTTAGCACTACGTCACGGTCATTACATTCCAAAAGATAGCGACGAAAAAAATACATTTCGCTTTGTGCGGAGCGAGCTTGGTATTTTAGTCGATTTTTTAGCGGAAATCTTCAAAAAAGATGGGCATAAAATGATTGGGATTCGTGGGATGCCGCGCGTTGGAAAAACCGAGTCAATCGTGGCGGCAAGCGTCTGTGCAAATAAGCGATGGATTTTTTTATCGTCTACAATGATCAAGCAAACGTTGCGTAATAAACTGCTTGGGGATGAATTTAGCACCGATAACGTTTTTATTTTAGACGGTGTTGTAACACGGCGTTCAGGCGATGAGCGTCACTTGCAGCTAGTGCGAGAAATGATGAGCTTTCCGACAATTAAAGTAATCGAGCATCCGGATATATTCGTACAAAACTCGAAATATACGCTTGATGATTTTGATTATATTATTGAGCTTCGTCATCATCCAGAAGAGGAAATTACATTTGAAATTTTAGAGCAAAATCAAAAACAATCCGACTTCGGTAATTTTAGTGGATTTGGCGGAGGGTTTGATGGTTTTAATTTTTAAGTAAAGTAGGTGTTATTGGTGAATGATATTGGAAGTCGCTTGAGGGAAGCGCGTCTTGTAAAGCAGTTATCATTAGACGATTTACAAGACATTACAAAAATTCAAAAGCGCTATTTACAAGCAATTGAAGAAGGCAATTTTGACATGATGCCGGGTGCGTTTTACGTTCGTGCTTTTGTGAAGCAATATGCAGAAGCGGTCGGCTTAAATTATGAAGAATTATTAGTAACGTACAAAATGGATCTTCCAGAAACGATTACAGAGGAAGTAACAAACTCGATTCAAAATACACCTAGTCGACGAAAAATTTCTCGTTCATCAAGTAAACTAGTCGAAGCAATGCCAAAAATTGTAGTCGCGTTATTCATTATTGTATTATTTATTACATTTTGGTTTTTCCTACAAAAGAAGCTCGGCAATGATACAGCAGTTGAGAAAGAGCAAGCACCTGAAGTTGAATATGTGGAAAAAGACCCGACAGAAGCAGGCGCTGTAGAAGACGATGAACAAAACGAAGAAGAAGCGACTGAGGAGCCAGTTGCACCAGTGCCAACACTTCCTCAAGGTGAAATTCAAGCAGATGGTGTAACGACAATTTATACACTTTCCGAAACGGATACGATGAACTTACGCGTTGAAGCGTACGGTTTAACGTGGATTGGTATTCGAAATGCAAGTGCAGCCGAGCAAGTGGACGCACGCGCTTACGACAACGGTGAAGTGGTCGAATTCGATGCGACGGCAAACGGTTTTGCCCGCATTCGTTTAGGTGACTCGACGAAGGCAAAAGTATTTGTAAATGGCGAGGAACTACAATACGCACAAACAATCGTCACACAAAATATTATTATTCAATTTGCTGAATAATTTCGAGTCATCTTGTTGAAAGGAAATAGTCATCGCATTGTGGCTATTTCCTTTCTAATGTGTACAATTATAACTAACGATTCGTCTCCACGCAGCTCTCGTAGTTGCGTGGTGTCTTATTAACGAGGCACGACGATATTTAAAACGAAAGGTGTTAACGAACATGAACATTCCAAATAAAATTACGGTTTCACGTATTTTATTAATTCCAGTCTTCATGATTTTCATTATGTTCGATTTTGGATGGGGCAACATGACGTTTATCGGAGCTGACATTGGTGTTAGTCAGTTCATCGGTGCATTAATTTTCATCTTTGCATCGGCAACAGATTGGGTAGACGGATATTACGCACGTAAATACAATTTAGTCACAAACTTAGGGAAATTTTTAGACCCGCTTGCAGACAAATTACTCGTTTCAGCAGCGCTTATTTTACTTGTTGAAATGCAATATGCACCTGCATGGGTTGTCATTTTAATTATTAGCCGTGAGTTTGCGGTGACAGGATTACGACTTGTACTAGCAGGTGGTGGCGAGGTTGTCGCAGCAAACAACTTAGGAAAAATTAAAACATGGACGCAAATTGTCGCGATTTCAGCATTGCTACTAAACAACACGATTTTTACGTTAGTCGACATTCGATTTGACTTAATTATGCTTTACGTATCATTAGTGTTTACAGTATGGTCGGGCTGGAGCTATTTCTATCCGAACCGTCACGCACTATTAACAAACAAGTAAAGGGGACTTTTTTGTGAATGTAGAAATCATCGCAGTAGGCTCAGAGTTACTACTTGGGCAAATTTTAAATACGAACGCACAGTTTTTATCGCAGCATTTAAGCGAGCTTGGCATTAACGTGTATTACCATACCGTTGTTGGGGATAACCCGCAGCGCTTAGAGGAGGCGGTGGCGATTGCACAAAAGCGTGCAAATGTCATTATTTTCTCAGGTGGTCTTGGGCCGACGAAGGATGATTTAACGAAGGAGACGATTGCGCGTGTCGTTGGACGTAAGCTTGTAACAGACGACACGGCGATGCAGTCGATTGAGCAGTTTTTCGCATCGCGCAATCGCGTCATGACCGAAAATAACAAAAAGCAGGCGCTCGTATTAGAGGGCAGCCACGTATTTCCAAACAACAACGGTATGGCTCCGGGGATGGCGCTCGATACAGGTACGCATACATACATGCTATTTCCAGGACCGCCGCACGAGCTAGAGCCGATGTTCCAGTTCGAAGCGAAGCCGTATTTAGCCGCGAAGCTTTGCGATGATGAGAGCATTATTTTATCTCATGTTATGCACTTCTTTGGCATTGGTGAGGCAGAGCTAGAGCTGCGCATTCAACACATTTTAGATGCGCAAACGAACCCGACTGTTGCACCGCTTGCATCAGCTGGTGAAGTGAAGCTGCGCATTACAGCGAAGGCAAAAACAGTTGCCGAGGCGACGCAATTAAACGATGACATGACGAAGCAGCTACAAGCGCTCGTTGGACAGTACCAATATGGTGTAAACGATGATACAATCGTGTCAAAAACAGTCGAAATGTTACAGCGCCATGAGCTAACAATTGCAGCAGCCGAAAGCTTAACAGCAGGGCTATTCCAAGCAGAACTGGCAGACATTCAAGGTGTTAGTACCGTGCTTGCAGGTGGCGTTGTTGCCTATAACGAGGATGTCAAAGTACAGCAACTCGGCGTTGACCGTGCATTAATCGAGGAGCATTCAGTCGTAAGTGCAGAAGTGGCTGCGGCGATGGCTGTCGGTGTACGCAACAAGTTCCAAACAAATATTGGCATTGGTTTAACAGGTGCAGCTGGACCGAACCCACACGGCGACCAGCCACCAGGAACGGTTTTCATCGGTATCGACGTAGCGGGTGATGTGAAAACGTACAAGCTAAATTTAAGCGGTATGCGCAATACAAACCGCATTCGTACGGTGAAATATGCATGTCATTACATCATGCAGCAGCTCGTTGCAAACGGCTATGAAAAGTAAATAAGGGAGGTGTGCAAGCAGTTATCAGAGCTGCTTGCACACCTTTTTTGATGTGAAAAAACAATGCGAATATATGTTTGTTTTCAAGTCGTTTCGCTCCAGATTTTGAGTGTTTTCGCGTATAATAAAGAGTGTGGAAAATGCGTCATCTAGTGCATTTGACTACATTTTGCAACGAATATGCCCAAAATAGTATTTTTGAGAAAAGCGAAAATATGTTCGCTTTTTACTTGAATGTTTCAATAAAACGAGTTATACTTTAACTATAGTAATGGAGAAAAACGAAGGAGGAAACGCAGCATATGAGCGATCGTAAACAAGCGCTAGAAATGGCGTTAAAGCAAATCGAAAAACAATTTGGTAAAGGTTCGGTTATGAAACTTGGTGAGGCGACAGACCGTAAAGTAAGTGCAACACCATCAGGCTCTGTAGCGTTAGATATTGCATTAGGTATTGGTGGTTATCCAAAAGGACGTATTATTGAAATTTACGGTCCAGAGTCTTCAGGTAAAACGACATTTGCGTTACATGCGATTGCAGAAGTACAAGCAAACGGCGGAACAGCTGCATTTATCGACGCAGAACATGCGTTAGATCCAGAATACGCACAAAAGCTAGGCGTTAAAATTGATGATTTATTATTATCTCAACCAGATACAGGTGAGCAGGCGTTAGAAATCGCAGAAGCGTTAGTACGTTCAGGTGCGATTGATATTATCGTTGTCGACTCAGTTGCCGCATTAGTACCAAAAGCAGAGATCGAAGGCGAAATGGGTGACTCGCATATGGGTCTACAAGCGCGTTTAATGTCTCAAGCGTTACGTAAACTGTCAGGTGCGATTAACAAATCAAACACATTAGCCGTGTTCATTAACCAGATTCGTGAAAAAATCGGTGTAATGTTCGGTAATCCAGAGACGACTACAGGTGGTCGTGCGCTGAAATTCTACTCATCTGTTCGTTTAGAAGTGCGTCGTGCAGAAGCGATTAAGCAAGGCACGGACATTATTGGTAACAAAACGAAAGTAAAAGTAGTGAAAAATAAAGTAGCACCACCATTCCGCACAGTTGAAGTAGACATTATGTACGGCGAAGGGATTTCAAAAGAGGGCGAAATTGTTGACCTCGGTGCAGAGCTGGATATCATTCAAAAGAGTGGTTCATGGTATTCATACAATGGTGAGCGCATCGGACAAGGCCGCGAAAACGCGAAGCAATTCTTAAAAGACAATCCACATATTCGTGAAGACGTAGCAGAGAAAATCCGTATCTATCACGGAATTGGCGAAGGTGCCGCACCAGTCATTGAAAAGAACGAACGAAATGACGTAGACGCATTAGACGAAGAATAATAAATAACGGGCAAAGCTGAAGTGTTTTAGCTTTGCCTTTTTCTCATCTCGAAACGACAGTAAACACTACGCCAAAGTGAAGCGAACCATTGCCGCTCCTTGACAGTTTGGCAACATTACATTTACAATTGAGAAGTATAATTTCTTACATTTGAAATGAAATGACGCATAAAAAGCGTACATCAATTGAACATGAGCTGACATTAGCAAGAGGAGGTGTTCGAATGCCAGAAATCATTACAATCATCATCTCCGCTATGCTTGGAATCATCGTCGGTGCCGTTGTTGTTTATTTCTACGTGAAACAAGTGAATGAATCAAAAGTAAATGGTGCAAAATTTATTGCCGACCAAATTGTTGATGAAGCAAAGCGAGAGGCAGACGCTTTAAAGAAGGAAGCACTACTTGAAGCTAAGGATGAAACTCACAAACTTCGAACTGATGCGGAAAACGATATTCGTGAACGTCGTTTCGAGCTTCAAAAGCAAGAAAATCGCTTATTACAAAGAGAAGAAAACTTAGATCGTAAGGATGAAGCTCTAAATAAGAGAGAAGAAGGGTTAGAGCGTAAAGATCAAAACGTCGCTGAAAGACAACAGCAACTTGAGCAGATGGAAAGCAAAGTGGAACAACTCGTTGCACAGCAACAATCTGAGCTAGAGCGCATTTCGGCGTTAACACGTGAAGAAGCAAAATCGATTATTTTACGTGAAGTCGAGCAAGAGCTAACAGCAGATATCGCGACGATGACAAAAGAGTTAGAGCTACGTGCAAAAGAAGAGTCAGATAAAAAAGCGCGTGAGATTTTATCGCTTGCGTTACAGCGCTTTGCGGCAGATCACGTTGCAGAAACGACTGTGTCGGTTGTCACATTACCGAATGATGAAATGAAAGGTCGAATTATCGGTCGTGAAGGTCGAAACATTCGAACACTTGAAACATTAACTGGTATTGATTTAATTATTGACGATACACCAGAGGCAGTAATTTTATCAGGATTCGATCCAATTCGTCGTGAAACAGCACGTCTTGCATTAGAAAAGCTTGTGCAAGATGGTCGTATTCACCCAGCACGTATTGAAGAGATGGTTGAAAAATCTCGCCGTGAAGTGGATGAGCAAATTCGCGAAACAGGTGAGCAAACGATTTTCGAAGTAGGAATTCACAATATACACCCAGATTTAATGAAAATTTTAGGGCGCATGAAGTATCGTACAAGTTACGGTCAAAACGTCTTAAAGCATTCAATCGAAGTGGCGCATTTATCAGGCTTACTTGCAGCCGAGCTTGGCGAGGACGTGACGCTAGCAAAACGCGCAGGCTTACTGCATGACATCGGGAAAGCAATTGACCATGAAGTGGAAGGCAGTCACGTTGAAATTGGCGTGGAGCTTGCGACGAAATATAAAGAGCATCCCGTTGTTATTAACAGTATCGCGTCGCATCACGGTGATGTGGAAGCGACGTCTGTTATTGCGGTGCTTGTTGCAGCAGCGGATGCTTTATCAGCAGCACGCCCAGGCGCTCGTAGTGAAACGCTTGAAAACTACATTCGTCGTCTAGAGAAACTAGAAGAAATTTCAGAGTCATATGACGGTGTTGAAAAATCATTTGCGATTCAAGCAGGTCGTGAAGTGCGCATTATCGTACAGCCGGACAAAATTGACGACTTATCAGCACATCGCTTAGCTCGAGATATTCGCAAGCGTATCGAAGAGGAACTCGATTATCCAGGGCATATTAAAATTACGGTATTACGTGAAACACGCGCAGTGGAATACGCGAAGTAATGAATAAAAAGGTAGTAGGATGTTATTAACATCTTGCTACCTTTTTTAGCTAGTTCATAATAAATATCCAAATATTGCTTTTAAACAATCGTATATATGATAAAATTCACTAGCGTCGCGTAAATATTCACAAAATATTCTGTTTTCTTTATTTTAAGTTGAAGAAGAAAAACGAAGACACTTGAACAGAGGTAGTAAACATCCATTTTTTTACTATAACCTGTGACGAGTGCGACAGACGTGA
>JAXJTE010000191.1:0-42695 GCA_036309765.1 Caryophanon sp.
ACACAATATATAACGGCATGCCACCAAGCGTCGACGCCATCCATGCCGGAACGAATACTTCTACAACACTAAGCTGTACTGTAAAAAATAACGCACCGATGCCGACTTGCCATAATGCACGCGGGTCTGGGCGTTTGTCATAGCGAAACACGCGCAAGAACACATGTCGAACATCATCTGCAATAAACAAATTGATGAAAAATGCACCGATGAAAAATAACGAAACCCCGAAAACCTCTGCTGCCATCCAATCAAACTGTGCACCGTTAAACAGCGCTGTCAGTGAACTTGCCATCACAAATGCGATCAATACATTTCTTACATAATACTCCACTAGTCGAGCAACTTTCACTCTACCCCTCCTACTAAACGTGTAAACTTATTTTTCTAGTATAGCAGAAAAGATAGTATTCTCTAGTATTTTATTTTGCGATGCATTATTTTCTTTGCTATTCGTGACAACTTTTTGGAGGAGAACATTTCCAAACAAAAAATAGCTGCCCGAAATGAATCGGACAGCTGTTTTCGCTAATTTGTGTAAGTGGGGGTTTCACTACCTTCACTATACATCTTACATATAAAGTTGCTATGGACGAGGTGTTAATGTTTTGTAAATTACGATTTAGGAATACGCACCGTCATTTTCGTACCGACGCCGACTTCACTATCGACTTTAATTTTCCCGTCATGTGCCTCGATTAAATGCTTCACGATTGCAAGCCCAAGCCCCGTACCACCAGAGTTTCGACTACGCGCACGATCAACGCGGTAAAAACGTTCAAAAATACGTGGAACTTCTGCTGCCTCAATTCCTATACCTTCATCTTGAATTTCGACGATGCCATCTTCTTCATCCTCATATACGCGAATCGTCACGGTCGTGTTTTCAAGCGAGTAATTAATCGCATTCGCAATTAAGTTCGTAAACACTTGCATTAGACGATTAGCATCACCTGCTACGATGACGTCGCTTGGCATATCGACCGCAAACTCCATATTTTTCTCCTCAAGCTTTGCCCCTGTTAAATCAGCCGCATTAATAACAATATCGCGCAAGCTCGTCTCCGTAATATCAACCGAGAAGCCGTGCTGTTCGATTTTTGACAGCTCCAGCAGCTCCTGCACAAGAATTTGAATGCGGTCGCTTTCCTTATAAATAATTTCTAAAAACGACAGCAGTAACGCCTCATCCTTATACGCACCATCAAGCAGCGTCTCCGAAAATCCTTTGATCGATGTAATCGGTGTACGCAGCTCGTGTGACACATTCGCAACGAAATCTTTTCGAATTTGCTCAAGACGCATGAGCTCCGTTACGTCATGAATAACGAGTACGACACCGAGCCAGCGACCGTGATCTCCGACGACCGGCGCACCATAAATTTCATTTTGGCGAATTTCATGCCCAATTTGCACCGACACTTGCTTACGTATCGGCGTTTCCGTTAAAAAGACGTGTTCAACGACTTCAACAATATCCGCTGGCAATGCGATGCTACGGAAGCCTTTGCCACGCACCTCATCATACGCATAGTTAAAACGCTTCAAAAACACGCGGTTTACGATTGAAATCGTTCCTTCACGCCCAATCATCATAAGCGAGCTGCCCATGTTTTCAACTAACGTCTTTAAGCGCTCTGCCTCAATTTCACGAATGGTCGTCATGTCCTGTAAATTACGCGCTAAAATATTTATCGACTTACTAAGCTGCGCCGTTTTACTTACACCGTTTTCAAATGCACGTGCGCGGTAATTGCCCTTTGCTAGCTCGAGCGCTGTTCGCGTCGCATTTTCAATTGGCTCAGTGAAAATGCGTACGGTGCGATTAATAACGATGCCGATAATAATAAACGCCACGAAGCTACAAAAAATCATCGCTACAAAGAAACGACTTTGCGCAACGTCGAGCAGTGCTGCTGTATCTACATCAATAAGCGCGGTCACGAGACGATCCTGCTCTTCCTTGGTTAACGTTATGTCAATTTCTTTTAGCGTATCGTATAAAACGCGCTCCTCTGCCGCAATCGAGCTGTTTAAATACTCGCCAATGTAAACAGGAAAAAGCTGACCTATGACGATGCCAAGGACAGCTAAAATAATGCCAATAAGCGCCATGAATGACACAAAAAGGCGCGTGCTTAATGTTTTCATATCGCTTTTGGTTCCTCGAATTTATAACCGAGCCCACGAATCGTTTTAATGAAAATCGGCTTGCGGCTATTTTCCTCGATTTTATCACGTAAATGGCTAATGTGTACGTCCACAATGCGCGTATCCCCTGCAAAATCGTAATTCCATACAGCACTTAGCAGCTGATCACGCGTGAGTACACGGTTTTTATTTTCAATTAAATAAACGAGCAGTTCAAATTCTTTCGGTGTGAACTCTAATGATTCATCGTTTAATAACACTTCAAAACGGTCTGGATACACGCGAAGCCCATTAAACTCAAAGATTTTCTCTGCGGATTCTTGCTGTGATGCCACAACTTGCGGTGAAAAACGACGCAGTACAGCTTTCACACGCGCAATCACTTCACGCGGGCTAAACGGCTTTGTCATATAATCATCTGCCCCAAGCTCTAAGCCAAGCACTTTATCAAACTCATCATCACGCGCTGTTAACATAATAATCGGCGTATTCATTTTATGCATACGAATTTCTTTGCATACGTCCATGCCATCAAGCTTCGGTAACATAACGTCAAGCAACAATAAATCAGGCTTTAACGACAATGCCATATCTAGCCCGGTTTGTCCGTCGTGCGCTAGCTCCACATTGTAGCCTGCTTGTTCTAAATTGTACTTCAGTAACGTCGCAATCGATAATTCATCTTCTACTACTAAAATATTTTTTGTCATGATGTTCCTCCGATATTCGGTATTTGAAACCCCCATTTCAAATAGGCCTTGCAAGGAAGCAATCGTTCTATATGCGAACGAGCTGTTTTTTATCAACTATATGCTTATCATACCATAACTTCTCATTATCTGAATAGTTCTGCATAGGCACAAAAAAAGACGAAGCTATTCAAAAATTACTTTTTGAACAGCTCCGTCTTCATTGTTATAGTAAAGCGTCTTTTACTTCACGAACTGCGTCTGCTGAAGCTTGCAGTTGCGCTTTTTCGTCCTCTGTTAACTCTAGCTCAAATATTTTCTCAATCCCGTTTGCACCAAGTAATGTCGGTACACCTAAGTATAAATCATCAATACCATACTCACCTTGTAAGTACGCAATCGATGGTAAAATACGTTTTTGGTCTTTTAACATCGCTTCTGCCATTTCAACCATCGCCGCAGCTGGTGCGTAATACGCTGAACCGTTACCAAGTAAGCTTACGATTTCGCCGCCACCTTTACGCGTACGATCGACAATTGCATCTAGGCGCTCTTGTGATAATAACGTCGTCAGTGGAATGCCGCCTGCGAACGAGTAACGAATAAGGGGTACCATCGTATCGCCGTGACCACCTAGTACAAATCCTGATACGTCTTTTACCGATACGTGTAGCTCTTCTGCGATAAATGCACGGAAGCGAGCTGTATCAAGCACACCTGATTGACCAATTACGCGTTCTTTCGGGAAGCCCGTTTCTTTAAACATCGTATACGTCATTGCGTCTACTGGGTTCGTTAAAACGATGACGATCGACTCCGGTGCGTACTCTTTAATGTTTTTCGCTACGTCCGTCATTACTTTTTGGTTTGTTTGTACTAAATCATCACGCGTCATGCCCGGTTTACGCGCAATACCTGCTGTTACAAGGACGATGCTTGCCCCTGCGATGTCCGCATAGTTTGATGTACCGCTTACATATGAGTCAAAACCTTGAATCGGCGCTGTTTCCCACATATCAAGCGCTTTTCCTTTTGCCGGGTTTTCTTGTGCTGGAATGTCTACTAATACGACATCTCCAAGCTCTTTTTGTGCTGCTAAAAATGCAGCCGTCGCTCCTGTAAAACCACTACCAATAACCGCGATCTTTTTACGTTGTAACGTCATTTCAAAAATCCCCTTTGTCATTTCGTTTCATTTCTATATTATTGTAACATTCTGTATTTTTAACATAAACCTTTTTTCGTATATTTTACGAAAACTTTCATAATTTACATCGTACTTACATTATAGATATATAACCAAATTCCTAATTATCAGCTGAACACGTCGCTGCAAATATCAAAAAAACAGCTCCCTTCCGAGGAAGAGAGCTATTTTGCTAGATTATATTAGTATGTTAAATACGAATATTAGAAGTTTTCGATTAAACGAGTAGCGAATTCAGAACATTTAACTTCTGTAGCGCCATCCATTAAACGTGCGAAGTCATAAGTTACATACTTAGAAGAGATTGTTTTCTCTACAGAGTTTGTAATTAAGTCCGCAGCTTCTTGCCATCCTAAGTGCTCAAGCATTAATACGCCTGATAATAATACTGAAGATGGGTTTACTTTATCTTGACCAGCATACTTCGGTGCAGTACCGTGAGTAGCTTCGAAAATAGCGTGACCAGTTAAGTAGTTGATGTTAGCGCCTGGAGCGATACCAATACCACCAACTTGAGCAGCTAATGCGTCAGAAATGTAGTCACCGTTTAAGTTCATTGTAGCAACAACGTCAAACTCGTTTGGACGAGTTAAGATTTGTTGTAAGAAGATATCAGCGATTGAATCTTTTACGATGATTTTGCCTTCAGCTTCAGCTTTAGCTTGTGCTTCGTTAGCAGCAGCTTCGCCTTGCTCAGCTTTAATTGCATCGTATTGGTTCCAAGTGAATACTTTGTCGCCGAATTCAGCTTCAGCTACATCGTAACCCCATTGTTTGAATCCACCTTCAGTGAACTTCATGATGTTACCTTTGTGTACTAAAGTAACAGATGGTTTGTTGTGTTGAACTGCATACTCGATAGCAGAACGTACTAAACGCTCAGTACCTTCTTTAGATACAGGTTTGATACCTAAACCAGAAGTTTCTGGGAAGCGGATGTTTTTAACACCTAATTCATCTTGTAAGAACGCTAATAATTTCTTTTGCTCGTCTGAACCAGCTTTGTACTCGATACCAGCGTAGATGTCTTCTGTGTTTTCACGGAAGATAACCATGTTTACATCTTCAGGACGTTTAACTGGTGAAGGTACACCGTCAAAGTGACGTACTGGACGTAAGCAAACATAAAGGTCTAACTCTTGACGTAATGCTACGTTAAGTGAACGGATACCGCCACCGATTGGAGTTGTTAAAGGACCTTTAATTGCGATTAAGTATTCGTTGATTTTTTCTAAAGTTTCTTTTGGTAACCATTCGCCAGTTTGGTTGAATGCTTTTTCACCAGCTAAAACTTCTAACCATTCGATTTTCTTTTCGCCGTTATAAGCTTTTTCTACAGCCGCGTCGATTACGCGAGAAGCTGCTGCCCAGATATCTGGACCAATTCCGTCACCCTCGATGAAAGGAATTACTGGGTTGTTTGGTACGTTTAATACGCCGTTTTCAACTACAATTTTGCCGTTTGTCATTGATAAATTGCCTCCTAATAATCGTAAATCTAGGACTTTGCGAGAATACTTCTCACAACAGTCCTAGACAGTTTAGCATATTTTTCTGAATTGTGCTATATGTGTAGAAAAGATTAACGCTCTTCTACTGGCACATAAGTTTGCATATCTGGACCAACGTACTCAGCACGTGGACGGATTAAGCGGTTGTTTGCATATTGCTCTAAGATGTGAGCTACCCAACCTGAAGTACGAGATACTGCGAAGATTGGTGTGAATAAGTCATGCTCGATACCTAAAGAGTCATATACTGACGCTGAGAAGAAGTCAACGTTAGCTGGTAATTTCTTTTGTTCTACGATCATGTCGTGGATTTTCACTGACATCTCGTATAATTCTGGCTTACCAGTTAATTTTGTTAACTTTTCAGACATTACGCGTAAGTGTGGTGCACGTGGGTCTCCACCACGGTAAACGCGGTGACCGAAGCCCATGATTTTCTCTTTGTTGTCTAACTTGTTTTGTACCCAAGCTTCAACATTATCAAGAGAACCGATTTCAGTTAACATTTTCATAACTTGCTCGTTTGCGCCACCGTGTAATGGGCCTTTTAATGCGCCGATTGCAGCAGTAACACCAGAGTAAACGTCTGATAATGTCGCTACACATACACGTGCAGTGAATGTAGAAGCGTTTAATTCGTGGTCAGCGTGTAATACTAACGCTTTGTCGAATGCTTCGATCGCGATTGGAGCTGGCTCTTCGCCTGTTAACATGTATAAGAAGTTAGCTGCATAGCCTAATTCTGGTTTTGGAGCGATTGGCTCTTTGCCTTGACGTACGCGAGCAAAAGTAGTTACTACTGTACCGATTTTCGCTTGTAGGCGGATCGCTTTACGGTAGTTTGCTTCTGTTTCCATTACGTCTGCTTCTTCGTCAAATGAACCAAGCATTGATACAGCTGTACGTAATGCAGCCATTGGGTGAACTGTATTAAGTGGCATAGACTTGAATAAGTCAGTGATTGCCGCTGGAACGTCCATGTTCGCTGCTAATTCAGCTTTAAATTCAGCTAATTCAGTTGCGTTTGGTAAACGTGTGTTCCAAAGTAAGAATACTACTTCTTCAAAAGAAGCGTTGTTTGTTAAGTCGTCGATTCCGTAACCAACGTAAGTTAATGTGTCGTCGATGATTGAGCTGATTTTAGACTCAGCAGCTACAATTCCTTCTAAACCTTTTGTTGCTGACATAGGATAATCTCTCCCTTTTCTGTTTGTATTTAGCCGGCCACTGCTCTTGACCTGTACTAATTGTTCTGTTCATGAACCGATAAATAAATCGCTTACATTCACATTATAATCATTTTTGACGGCTTTGTGAATGCCCTGACTAACTTTAATGAAAAAAATGATTTTTCGATTGATTTTATATTTTTTTCGAGAATAAAAATACTTCTAATTATTTTTATCTTTCGTCTTAAAAGCGGTTTATAGGCGTTTTTTTGAAAGGAACAAACTGTTTTTCAATACCTCTTTTTTATTTCACGACGCATTTTCGCAACATTTTTTTGTCGAAAAAACCGCATTTTGCTCACAGCATTTTTACACGCTCATGAAAAAGGCGCTCTGTTTATAACAGAACGCCTCTTTTTAACGCTGTACAATAACAACAGATGCATTTTTCATCTGTTTGCGCAATGATTTATACATCATTTTTTGCACAAACTTGCGCGTAAATGGTAAAACGAAAATCAAGCCAATGATGTCGGTTAAAAAGCCCGGTAAAATTAAAATAATTGCCCCGATTAAGACGCATGCTGCATTGAGCGCAGCCGGCCCTGGTGCTTGCCCGCTTTGTAACGATCCTTGTAAATTGCGAATTGCTTGGAAGCCTTGCTTTTTCGCAAGCACGGCACCAAGTATACCTGTTGCAATCATAATAAACACCGTCCATAAAATGCCGACTTGATTACCAAGCAGCAATAACAATACGATTTCTGCTAACGTGACGCCAATTAACGCGACGCCTAATTTTTTCAACATATTCATCCTTCTTTCTATTAATTCATGACGTGTCGTCGATTACTTTCTACTATTACATACGTAGCATAGCGAAAAAAGTTTCACGAAACAAAGAAAGCGACTTCTAAAATGAAAAAACGACGGCATGGTGTAGCACCACGTCGTCATCTTTCGTTTCAATTATAGTACGCTTGCGTGTCCTTTGTAGATGACACCTGTTTCTGCGTCCACTGTAATTTCCTGACCTTGCTTAATTAACGTCGTCGCGTCTTTTACGCCAACGATTACCGGAATGCCTAAGCTTAAGCCGACAACTGCTGCGTGTGACGTTAAGCCGCCTTCTTCTGTAATAATGCCTGCACAACGTTCGATTGCTGGCATCATTTCACGATCTGTACCGATTGTTACTAATACGCAGTTTTCTAAATCGTACGTTAACGCTTCTTCCGCATTGCGTGCAACGACTGCTTTGCCGACAACTGTTAATTTGCCGATGCCTTGTCCACGCGCTAATAAGTCGCCGATTACGTGTACTTTCATTAAGTTCGTTGAGCCTGCTTCACCCACTGGCACGCCCGCTGTAATAACTACAACGTCACCGTGGTTTACGTAGCCGTAACGTAAGCTCTCGTCTACTGCTAACTCTAAAATTTCATCCGTCGTTTCTACGCGGTGTGTTGCGATTGGACGAACGCCCCAAACAAGCGTTAATGCACGCGCTGTTTGAACTGAACCTGTTACGGCGATAATGCTGCGACCAGGGCGATATTTCGAGATGATACGCGCTGTGTTGCCGCTTTCTGTCGGTGCTAAAATCGCTTTTGCATTTAGGTTAAGCGCTGTGTACGATACCGATTGTGAAATGGCATCCGTCATCGTCGTTTCTGTTTCTTTGCTGCGCGCTGAAACGATTGCATGGTAGTTCATTGATTGCTCTGCACGCTCTGCAATTTTATGCATCGTTTGCACTGACTCTACTGGGTAAAGCCCTGCTGCCGTTTCGCCTGAAAGCATGATTGCATCTGTGCCGTCAAAAATGGCATTTGCTACGTCTGATGCTTCAGCGCGTGTTGGGCGTGGGTTGCGCTGCATTGAGTCAAGCATTTGTGTCGCGGTAATAACTGGCTTGCCTGCGCGGTTACATTTTGCGATTAACGATTTTTGAACAAGCGGTACTTCCTCAGCTGGAATTTCTACCCCTAAGTCACCACGCGCAACCATTAAGCCATCTGATACTTCGATAATTGAATCGATGTTGTCCACGCCTTCTTGGTTTTCGATTTTTGGGATGATTTGAATGTGTGCGCCGCCGTTGTTTTCAAGTAGCTCACGAATTTCAAGCACGTCTGATGCACGACGCACGAACGATGCTGCAACGAAGTCAACTTCTTGCTCGATGCCGAATAAAATGTCTTGTGCGTCTTTTTCTGTCATACCAGGTAGCTGTACAGAAACGTTTGGCACGTTTACACCTTTTTTATTTTTTAATACGCCCGCATTTTCAACGATCGTCGTAATTAAACCGTTTGATTCGTCTTTTGCTAATACGCGTAGCTCGATTAAACCGTCATCTAATAAAATGATTGAGCCTTGGTCTACGTCTTCAATTAATTTTTCGTATGATACAGAAAACATTGCGTTCGTGCCAAGTACTTCTGTCATTGAAATGTCAACTACTTGACCTGTCGTAAAGTGCACTTCGCCATTTTCCATGTTGTGCGTGCGAATTTCAGGACCTTTCGTATCAAGTAAAATACCGACATGCTTGCCTAGCTTTTCTGCCACTGTACGAATAGCTGCGATGCGCAGTGCATGTTCTTCATGTGTGCCGTGTGAAAAGTTTAAACGCGCAACGTTCATGCCCGCTTCGATTAATTTTTCTAACGTTTCTGGTGTTTCACTTGCCGGCCCGATTGTACAAACGATTTTAGTTTTTCTCATAAAATTATGTCACTCCATTATAGTTAAATTGATAGTTGTTTAGTTAATGCATACAGTGAAATATCCGCTTCATGCTTACCTTCGTATGCTTCTGATAGCGGATAGTCCACAAGCAAATGATTGCGAATGCCGACTGCGACACCGCTTTTTCCTTCGATTAAAAGCTCGACTGCACGTGAGCCGAAACGACTTGCCAGTACACGGTCTCGCGCTGTTGGCGAACCACCGCGCTGCATATGACCAAGCACGGATACACGCGTTTCGATTTGCGCCTTTTCCTTTAGCTGCTTTGCTAGTTCGTGACCGGACATCACGCCCTCTGCGACAATCATAATGCTATGCTTTTTGCCGCGCATGGAGCTTTTCGTTAAGCGCTGGATTAAGCGGTCAATATTAAAGTCGACCTCTGGAATGACGACTGCCTCTGCCCCTGCTGCAACACCTGCCCATAGCGCCAAATCACCTGCATCACGCCCCATGACTTCGACGATAAACGAGTTTTCATGCGACGTTGCTGTATCACGAATACGGTCGATTGAATACATCACGGTATTAAGCGCTGTATCAAAGCCAATCGTGTATTCTGTGCCTGGAATATCATTGTCGATTGTTCCTGGTACACCGATGCACGGGAAGCCTTTTTCAGTTAGCGACATTGCACCACGGTACGAGCCGTCTCCACCAATAACAACGAGCCCATCAATGCCATGCTTTTTCAAGTTCACAATCGCCTGTTGCTGCACATCGTCTTCTTTAAACTGTGGGTAACGTGCGGAATAAAGCATCGTGCCACCGCGCTGAATAATGTCACCAACAGAGCCGAGCGTCATCGGTTGGAAGCGCTCCTCCAAAATTCCTTGGTAGCCATGTTCAACGCCGACAACTTCTAGCCCTTCATAAATCGCTTTACGCACAACGGCACGAATCGCTGCATTCATACCAGGCGCATCGCCACCACTAGTTAAAACTGCTATTTTTTTCATTTTAAAGCCTCCCAAACAACGAACTCTATACATATCTAATACCAACATTAACAGAAAAGTGCGGCATTTGTAAGTACCCGGCTAGTTGTTTTTACATAACTTAACCGAAAATATAAAAGACGTAAACGAATGATTTTTCGACGCGTAATTGTTCACACGATAAAAAGCACCATTCGCTTACGTCATGTTATTCATTTTCTATAAAGTGACCAATTTTCTTAAATTTTTCATATCGTTGTTGCACGAGTGCTTCCGCCGTCAGTCCTTTGAATGTTACAAAAACTGAAGTGATGAAGCCCTTCATGATACGTGCTTGCTCGGTCGGATTTTTATGCGCCCCGCCTAACACTTCTGGCACGATGTCATCAATGACGTTTTGTGCGAGTAAATGCGGTGCGGTAATTTGCATCGCCTCGGCTGCTTGCTGTGCGCGGCTTGCATCTTTCCATAAAATCGACGCCGCTCCTTCTGGTGAAATAACCGAGTACGTCGCATGCTCAAGCATATACACTTTGTTCGCAACGCCGAGTGCTAACGCGCCACCGCTTCCGCCCTCACCAATCACAATGCTCACGACTGGCACCGTAAGCCCTGCCATCTCGACTAAGTTACGTGCAATCGCCTCGCTTTGCCCACGCTCCTCTGCTGCTTTCCCAGGGTATGCGCCTTTCGTGTCGATGAAGCATAAAATCGGACGGTTGAACTTTTCAGCTTGCTTCATAAGGCGCAGCGCTTTTCGATAACCTTCTGGGTGTGGCATGCCGAAGTTGCGCTTGACGTTTTCCTTCGTGTTGCGCCCGCGCTGATGCCCGATAATTGTATATGCTTGCCCATCAATCGTACCGATGCCGCCAACGATTGCCGCATCGTCTCCGTATAAACGATCGCCGTGCAGCTCGATAAACTGATCGCACATTTCTTCAATGTAAAATAACGTCGTCGGTCGCTCTGGGTGACGCGCAATTTGCACGCGATTCCATGCCGAAATGTTCGTATACACCGCGGTTTCGACTTCGTGTAGCTTCTCTTCTAAACGCTGCACTTCCGCTGACATGTCGATGTCGGCATCTTCTGTCACACGTTTTAACTCTTCAATTTTGATGCGCAGCTGCTCGACTGGCTGCTCAAACGGTAATAATTTTGTCATTGTGTTTCGCCCCCTACATGCAGTTGAATAAGTAAGCTCAGCTGCTTACGTAAGTCGTGTCGATGAATGACCGCATCCAGCTGTCCGTGCTCGAGTAAAAACTCCGCTGTTTGAAAGTTCGCTGGCAGCTTTTCGCGCACCGTTTGCTCGATGACACGACGACCTGCAAATCCGATCAATGCTTTCGGTTCAGCGATGTTAATGTCGCCAACCGATGCAAAGCTTGCCGATACTCCACCAGTTGTCGGATGCGTTAACACCGAAATAAATAGCAGCTTTTGTGCGGCGTGCTGTGCAAGTGCCACGCTAACTTTCGCCATTTGCATAAGTGATAGTACGCCTTCTTGCATGCGTGCCCCGCCACTTGCTGTAAAAATAATGAACGGCACGCGCAGTTTCGTCGCATGCTCGACCGCGCGTGTAATTTTTTCACCAACGACTGAACCCATTGATCCCATGCGGAAATGTGCGTCCATAACCGCGATAACAACTTGCTGACCATCAATCGTCGTCACGCCTGTTTTAACGGCCTCGTTCATGCCCGTTTTTTCAACATCCACTTGCACTTTCTCGACGTAATGCGGGAAGTTAAGCGGATTTGTCGTTTGTAAATGCGCATCTAACTCCTCAAATGCATCTTCATCAAATATGTACGCAATGCGCTCATCGGCTGTCATTTTTAAATGATGCCCACATTTGACGCACACTTTGCCATTTTGCTGTAATTCTTTTGTATATTGAATGTGACGGCAATCCTCACATTTTGTCATCATGCCTTCTGGTACGATTAATTCCTCTGTACTGTCATGCTTACGTTTTCGCTTTGCTAATAAATCACGAAAAATCGCCATACGTTATTCCCCCTTGTTAATGAAAGCGAACGTCTCCCCATTCGTTATACGCGGCTGTTGCTTCAACTGTGTAGCCGAGCTGCATTGCCTTTAATAACATTTGAATCGGTCGCTTTTCGTCTGCGCTCGTTCGTGTATACTGCTCATTGCTATACGCTACGAGCTGTCGCCAAATTTTTAAGCTAAGTCGGTTGCCCGATGTGACGATGAGCTCTTGAATAAATTGCAAGCGCTCAATGCTGCCTTCTAGCTCTAGCTGCTGAAAGTAACTGTCCCACACTGGCAATGCACGCAGTTGTTTGGACGACGTAATGAGTAAAATTGCCTCACGCTCATGCATTTTTTTCGTCGCGAGTACATCTTCATGTTGCTGATTCGTCTGCAAAATGAACATCGATAGCACTTCGACTAGCTGGTGCTGCTGAAATGCCGCTAAAAACGTGCCACCCCCGTGACGTGTTTCGATTAAGCCGAGTAGCTCTAAGCTGCGCAGCGCCTCTCGCACCGCTGAACGCGATACGCTAAGTCGCTCCGCTAGCACGCGTTCAGATGGCAACTTATCGCCTGGCTGAATGCGATCTTCGTCGATTATGTGGCGTAGTTGTGTAACGAGCTCGACAAAGCGCTTCGGTTGTTGCTCTGTTGTCATGACGATCACCTCAATTGGTCATACCACTTTTTATTAAAAAAATAAAAAGTGGTATGACCATTTTTCTTTTAGTAGTGTATCGAACTTTTTTTCCGTTGTAAAGCAAAAAGGGCAACTTCACAAAATGCGAGGTCACCCTGTTTCAAGTTATAGGTGATGCAATGCTTTCGTCTTTAGCTGACGCTTACCAAAACGCACTTCAATTTGCCCTTCTGCTACGACAAGTTGACCGCTCGTTAACATTTGACCGACGTGCGCAAATAGCTGCGGGAAAATGGTGCAACTAATCGTGCCTGCTTCGTCCTCAACCGTGACGAATGCCATTTGCTCGCCTTTTTTCGTACGCAATAAGCGAACGTCTTCGATTGCACCGACAACTTTTACGAACGCGCCGTCTTCTATATTCATAAGCTGAAGCGTCGTCGTTCGTCCGTGTAAATGCTCCGGTGCAAGCTGCTCGACTGGGTGTGCCGACATGTAAAAGCCGAGCGCTTCCTTCTCGTATTGCAGCACGTCCTTCATCGATAAAGGCGGTGCTTTCGTATATTTTAAGCGCATACTCGCAACGCTTTCATTCATCGGCGTCGCATCACTTGGTCGGTACAATGACGCATGTTGCATCGCCCCACTCATTGTCGCAAGCAGCGTCGCACGGTCATGTCCGAACTCATCCAATGCCCCTGCTTTAATGAGCGGCTCAATATGCTTTTGTGTGAAATGCTTCGCCGATAAATAAATTGCCAGCTCGTACATGCTCGTAAACGGTGTGCCCTTTTGTTTACGCACCGTCATAAGCTGCGCTAAAAACGGCTGCGGCACGCCTCTAATGGCTGATAAACCGTAGCGAATTGCCCCGTTTTCGACCGTGAAAATGCGCTGACTTTTATGCAGTGACGGTGGTAACACGACGATGCCGCGCTCCTTCGCCTCTTGTATATATTGGTGCAAGCGCTCTTGATTGCCGATGCTGCTCGTGCAAAGCGCCGCATAAAAGTTTGCTGGGAAATTTGCCTTTAAATACGCTAAATAATATGAAATGTAGCTGTACGCAACGGCATGACTTTTCGGGAAGCCGTAATCTGCAAAGCGCTCGATTAACGCGTACACATCACGCGCTGTAGCCTCGTCAAATCCTTTGGCGATTGCCCCGCTCACGAATTTTCCGCGCTGCTCCTTTAATACCGTCTCGTTCTTTTTACTAATCGCACGGCGCAGTAAATCTGCCTCGCCGTACGTAAAGCCTGCCATCACCGCCGCAATTTTTAAAATTTGCTCTTGGTAAATGATGACGCCGTACGTTTCTTGTAAAATCGGACGCAGCGCCTCGTGTGGCATGACGACCGCTTCCTCACCGTGCTTTCGTCTTGCATAGCTCGGAATGAAATCCATCGGGCCGGGACGATACAGCGCGTTGACTGCCACGACGTCTAAAAAATACGTCGGGCAAATTTGACGAAGCGCCTCTTTCATCCCTGCTGATTCAAGCTGGAAAATACCGCTCGTGTCGCCGCGCTGTAATAGTGCAAACGTCGCCTCGTTATGAAGCGGAATCTTTTCGAAATCAAGCATGCGCCCATGTGAATAATAAATCGAGCGACGAATCGTTTCTAAAATCGTTAAATTACGCAAGCCTAAAAAGTCCATCTTTAATAGTCCGACCGCTTCGACTTCCTGCATCGGCCATTGTGTTAAATAAACGCCGTCATGCCCTTGCTCCACTGGAATGACGTCAACAAGTGGCTTCGGGCTCAACACGACACCAGCTGCATGCGTCGACGCGTTACGCGGCAAACCTTCTAGCTCCTTTGCGACGGCGAACCATTGCTCATGGCGCGGGCTCATATGGACGAGCTGCTGCAACGCTAGTGACTGCGCATACGCCTCGTCTAACGTCACACCATTTTTATTCGGAATCGCTTTTGAAATCGCATCGAGCATGTCTGGTGGGAAGTTAAACATGCGGGCGACGTCACGAGCGACGGCCTTTGCTGATAACGTACCGAACGTAATAATTTGTGCAACGTGCTGCGCTCCGTATTTTTGTGCGACGTATTGAATGACGTCGTTACGCTTCGTATCGACGAAATCAATGTCAATGTCTGGCATCGTCACACGCTCTGGATTTAAAAAGCGCTCAAACACCAAGCCGTATTGCAGCGGATCGACGTCGGTAATAAATGTCGTATACGCAACGAGCGAGCTTGCCGATGAACCACGCCCAGGCCCTGTTAAAATGTTGTGCTCACGTGCATAGCGCATAAAGTCCGCCACAATTAAAAAGTAATCGCTATAGTTCATCTGCGCAATGACACCGAGTTCGTAATCAAGACGCTCCTTATACGAATCAGTCGCCTCCGGTAAACGCTTCGCTAATCCGTCATATGCAAGTTCGCGAAGTGCCGCATCTGCTGTCACATCGTCTGCAAGCGGATATTGCGGTAGCATGAGCTGTTTGTCTGGCATTGTGACGCGGCAGCTTAGGAGCATCGCGCTCGCCGCTTCAAGCCAGTGCGGTACATCACTAAACGCTTCGTGCCATTGCTGTGCGGTCGGCATAAAGTGTTCCGGCTGTTCGTACATCTCCTCGTCAACAAGCTTAATGCCGGTTTGAATCGCCTGCGCAACCGTGTACGCAAAAAACTGCTCTCGCTGCACGTAGCGGTTTTCCTGCGTCGCGATAACTGGAATGTTTAGCGCCTCTGCAAGTGCGACGGTACGCTCCTCAGTAATGTGACGCACGCCGTTTGGACGACTTATGCCGATATACACTGATTGCGTGTACGCCTGTTGAAACGCCTCGACCGTTTGCTGCTCAATAAAGCCTTCTGCATACGGAATCATCGCCATCGTGCCGTGCTGATACGCCTGTAGCCATTTAAGTGGCAGCACATGATCTGTCCGCGTAGAAATAGCGCTTGAAATTTTCACAATCGCTTGATAACCGTCATTCGTCTTCGCATATAGCACAAGCGGCATCACCGTATCATCTACTGCTACATCGACACGTAAGCCGACGACCGCATGAATGCCTGCTTGCTCCATCGAACGCCAAAAAGGCATCAGCCCGTACAGCGTCGAATTGACGATTGCACAAGCTTCTGCCTTTTGCTGCTGTAAAAATGGTACACACTGTTCAAGGCGAATTGTGCTTTGTAGTAAATCCGCACTCGTTCTCAGTTGTGGGTATGCCACCATACAAAACGCCTCCTATTGTTTTATTGTTGTTTATATTCGCATACAACTTGCTGTAGACGAGCGATGACGCGGTCTGCTTCTTCCCATGAATACGCTGTTGCGCCTGAAGCAAGTGGATGTCCACCACCGTTAAATTCTTTTGCAAGCGTATTAATGATCGGTCCTTTTGAGCGTAGGCGCACACGAATTGAGTCGCCCTCTTCAATGAAAATCACCCATGCCGTAATGCCTTTCACGTTACCAAGTGAACTTACAAGTAACGATGCTTCAGAAGCGGTTGCGTCAAACTGTGCAAGCACTTCCTTCGATAAACGAACATACGCGGCACCAAGCTCGTCAATTTCGAAGTTTTGGTATAAATAGCCTTGTAAGTTCAGCAACTTGCGATCCATTTCGTACATGCCATCGAAAATTTCGTTACGGTCAAAATTGTACTGCACTAAGTCGCCTGCTGTGCGGAATGTTTTTAACGTCGTTGATGGGAACATGAAGCGTCCTGTGTCACCAACGATACCAGAGAATAAAAGGCTTGCTGAACGGTCGCTTAACACCCAACCATCTAACTCACGCGCTGTTTCAAATAGCTCATAAATCATTTCGCTACAAGAGCTTGACGTCGTATCAACCCACAGCATGTCGCCGTATTGATCGTCGTTTGGATGATGGTCAATTTTAATTAAAAAGTCGCCGTTCGTGTAACGTTGGTCGTCTACGCGGTCTGTGTTTGCTGTATCCGTTACGATGACAAGTGCGCCTTCATACGTCGCATCTTCCACCGCATCAGGTGTCGCCATAAACGTTAACGAATCGTCGTGCTGCCCAACTGCGTATACGTTTTTATTCGGGAAGTTTGCTTGAATCAATGTTTTTAAGCCGTGCTGTGAACCGTATGCATCTGGGTCTGGACGTACATGACGGTGAATAATAATCGTGTCATATTGTTTTATTTTTTCGATAATTTGCTGCTTCATCTTTTTATTTCCTCCAAATTGCCTTTTTCTCCTAAAGCTTATACAATAATAGTAATTCGCTCGAAGGAGGGCATTATGTATTTTAATCTCATTTGTGTTGTCATCATCGTCGTTACGCTTATGTTTTATTTATACAATAAAACAAAGCAACTTCGCACACCTGCCGCTTTAGAAATTCGCCATAAATGGTACAAAGCAAAGGCAAATGTCTGCTTAGGTATTTTCATTTTCACGTTCGGTGTGAATCAGCTCGTGCTGTTTCCAGACTGGGTAACGTACATCGTCGGCGGTATTTTTATCGCACTTGGCGCACTTGTTGCGTACGAAAATCGTAAGCGTGCAAAGCATTACAGTGCGTTTATCGCGGAAGAACGCCAGCTATACGAGCAAGCACAATCATAAAAGAACGCGTGTGAAAGTCATTTCGGCTTTTCACACGCTTTTTTTGTGACAAAACAAGTGCGAGTGATCACACCACTCGCACTCGTTTTCATTAGCGCTCTAATAATTGGAACGTCATCATCGCTTTGCCGACAAGTGTTTGCTTGTTGTATACCTCAAAGTCCATTTTCACAAACTTACGTGACATGTCTAAAATGACTGGCTTTACCGTTAGTCGACTTTCCATTTGCACTGGCTTAATGAAGTAAATCGTTAAGTTTTCTGCCACTGCATCGCCGCGCTTATGACGTTTTAGTGCAAACGCTCCTGCCTCTGCAAGCAACGTCGTAAACGCTCCGTATGAAATGGCGCCGTATTGGTTCGTCATTTGCGGTGTTACTTTAAACTCGACAAAAATATCGTCCTCGCCAAGCACTTTCATTTCGTTTTTCACGATGTCGTCAATCGTCTCGCCGTTATGTGGCTGACGCTGTGCAAGCTGAAGCGCCTTTAGCACGTCTTGACGCGAAATAACGCCTTTTAACGTATTGTCCTCATCGACGATTGGCAGTAGATCAATGCCTTCCCAAATCATGCGATGCCCTGCTGATGCAACAGACGTTTTCATCGAGCCGGCAATCGGATTTTTCGTCATCACTTTATCGAGTGATTCCGTACTTGCTTTGCCGATGACATCCTTCACCGTTACCATGCCGACAAGCTTGTTGTTTTGCGTTACGACTGGGTATGCCCCGTGCGTCGTCGCCTCGTTTTGCTCGTGAAAATGGCGCACCGTTTCATCTGCACGCAAAATCGACGTTTCTTCAAGCGGCACGTAAATGTCCTCAATGAGTAAAATATCCTTTTTAATGAGCTGATCATAAATGGCGCGGTTAATCATCGTTGCGACCGTGAACGTATCATAGCTCGTTAAAATAATTGGCAGCTTTAGCTCATCAGCAAGACGTTTGTTCTCCTCGGTCGTTTCAAAGCCGCCTGTTACTAAAATGGCAGCACCTGCTGTTAGTGCGAGCTGATGTGCTTTTACACGGTTGCCGACAATAAGTAAGCTTCCTGCATCCGTATAGCGCATCATATCGTCTAACTGCATCGCACCGATAACAAATTTCGTCAGCGTTTTATGCAAGCCGTCTCGTCCACCGAGTACTTGCCCATCGACAATGTTAACAATTTCTGCAAATGTTAAACGTTCGATATTTTCCTTTTTCTTCTTCTCAATACGAATTGTACCGACACGTTCGATTGAGCTGACTAAACGGCTATTTTCCGCTTCTTTAATCGCGCGGTATGCCGTTCCTTCACTTACTTGCATTTCCTTCGCAATTTGGCGCACCGAAATTTTCGTTCCAACCGGTAGCGATTCAATGTATTGTAAAATTTTCTCGTGTTTTGTAGACAATGTATTCACCTATCTTTCCATGTATCGTCATTCCTATAGTGTACCATAACATTTCGACAAAATATAGAAACAAGGTGATACAGTGCTGGTGCTGTTACATGACACTAAGCATCTAGCTGTACTTGCCCACCCGCTTGCAATACTTGAACTTTTGCGTCTTTTACATGCGACACGAAATCGTTTACATCGACTTTAATCGGTGGGAACGTATCGTAATGAACTGGTACAGCAATCTTTGGCTTAATGAGTGATACAGCATGTGCAGCATCGACTGGGTCCATCGTGAAATGCCCACCAATTGGTACAAATGCCACATCGATTGGGTGGCGACGACCGATTAATTCCATATCGCCAAACAATGCTGTATCGCCTGCATGATAAATCGTTAACCCTTCTGCAAACAATAAAATACCGCCTGCAACACCCATGTAATGTACAACACCATGTTCATCTGTATACGATGAGCTATGGAATGCTTGTACGAACTTCACTTTCGCAAAGCCTAAGTCGTATGTGCCCCCTAAACCGAGTGGCACTGTATTTGTTACACCTTGTTTGCTTAAATAATCTGCCGCTTCTACTGGTGCTACAACGACCGCATCGTTTTTCGCCGCAAGCGCTACCGTATCACCTACGTGGTCGTTATGTCCGTGCGTTAATAAAATCACGTCCGGTTGCTCTGTATCTGCTGATAAATCCGTTAAACCATTGCCTGTTAAAAACGGGTCAATTAAAATCGTTTTGTCTCCAATTTGTACTTTTACTACTGAATGCCCATGATATGTGATATTCATGTTTGTGCCTCCTTTGAAATAAGCTTTTCACTTTAATGCGTGAACTGAAAAAGCTAATTACTACTATTCGAGATGTTGAGCGTTTTTCCTTCATTTTTTTGTACATTGTGCAAAAAGAGCGTAATATAGACGATAACTTTTATTTACAGGAGGCGTTTTCATGAAGCCATTACAAAACATACAGCACCATTTACAGCAGCACGACATTGACACGGCGTTCATTACGACACCGGACAATGTGTTTTACTTATCTAACTTTGCGAGCAATCCGCACGAACGTTTACTCGGCATTATGATTTTCCAACAAGCGGAGCCTTTTTTAATTTGTCCGAAAATGGAAGTGCCAGATACGTACGCGGCAGGCTGGGCGTTCGAGGCAGTCGGGCATGAAGATACAGAAAACGCGTGGGACGTGCTAAAAAAAGCATGTGACGCGCGCAATGTATCGCTACAAACGATCGCAATCGAAAAAGATCACGTAACCGTTTCGCGCTTTGAGGCAATGCAGCAACGCTTTGACGCAACATTTACTGAAATCGATACGACGCTTAGTAGCATGCGCGTCATTAAAAACGAAGAGGAGCTGCAAAAAATGCGCGAGGCGGCGAAACTTGCCGATTACGCGATTGAAGTCGGCGTCCATGCGCTACAAGAAGGGCGCACGGAAATGGACGTCCTCAATATCATTGAATCCGCTGTGAAAGCGAAAGGCTATTCGATGAGCTTTGATACGATGGTGCTTGCCGGTGAAAAAACCGCTTCACCACACGGCACACCAGGCAATCGACCAATTCTCCGCGGCGACATCGTTTTATTTGATTTAGGCGTCGTGTACGAAGGCTACTGCTCAGACATTACGCGCACGGTCGCATTCGGTGACGTAACCGACGCACAAGCACAGTTGTACGATGCGGTGCTGCGTGCGAACGAGGCGGCCATTGCGGCAGTGAAACCAGGCGTCCGCGCGATGGAGCTAGACAAAATTGCACGTGACATTATTGAGGAAGCAGGATACGGTCACTATTTCACACACCGTCTCGGTCACGGGCTCGGCATTTCAATTCATGAATTTCCTTCTATTAATGGTATGAATGACTATGCGCTACGTCCTGGCACAGTGTTTACGATTGAGCCTGGCATTTATAAAGACGATGTCGCAGGTGTGCGTATTGAAGATGACGTCGTTGTGACAAAAGATGGTGTCGAAGTGCTAACAAGCTACCCAAAAGCACTGCAAATCGTCCCTACAAATTAAAAAATAAGGCAATTGACACACATTTGTCAGTTGCCTTTTCTATTTCCACTATATATTTTGCAAAAACTTATAAAACCAACACTTTCATGTCATTTTATTAACAAACAAGTCGTTTTATTATCATAAAAAAATAATACTAACAAACAAAATCAACTCTTTTTCTAACAATATCGACACACTACGCACAAATAACATTAGTTTTTTATAAATCAATACTTTCATTTGTATGTATTTTTGTTATACTTAACGTATACATATTCAAGGGGGTAGTTGGAACATGGCACTATCATACAACAACATCGTAGTAGCAGTAGACGGCTCAAAAGAAGCAAACTTTGCATTTAAAAAGGCAAAAGAAATGGCGAAACGTCACGAAGCAGCATTACACTTAGTAAACGTTATCGACACTCGTTCTTTCGCAGCAATCGAAGCATACGATCGTTCAGTAGCTGAGCGCGCGCAAGCACATTCAGAAGAATTATTAGCTGATTACAAAAAGCAAGCTGAAGAATACGGCATTGCAGACGTTAAAGTTGTAATCGAGCACGGTTCTCCAAAAACAATCATTACACGCGAGTTATCAAACTTAACAGACGCAGACTTAATCGTTTGTGGTGCTACAGGTTTAAATGCAATCGAGCGTTTCTTAATCGGTTCAGTATCTGAAGCAATCGTACGTTCTGCAACTTGCGACGTATTAGTTGTTCGTACTCCAGAAAACTAATCAAAAAAAAGGTGTGTCACCGTCAACTCGACGATGGCACACCTTTTTTGTGTTATTTATTTTCTTTCCACATGCGCACTTTCTCAAAGAACATCGCAAGTGCTTCTTTATTTTGCATGTTCGGCACTTTTGCAAGTAATACTTCCTTTGGTGCTCGCATCGTCGCTGATTTTTTTTGTAGCACTAAAATGCTCTTCTCATGCACGCGTGATGTGAATAAATTTTCTGGCAGCTGAATAACCGACTGAATCCATACGTGCTTCTTTAAATATTTATGAAGTTGCTGTGCTTGCTCGGATTCAAACAACGTCGCTGGCACTAAGAAAAACATGTAGCCGCCCTCTTTTACGTAGTTCACCGACTGCTCGATAAATAAATGATGCGCATAACTCATGCCTTCTGGTGCGCATAGCTCATACTCAAGCGCCACTTCCTCATTCGGGTAATAGCCATACGGTACGTCACACACAATGGCATCGGCTGGATCAATGAGTAAATCTGTCAGCGCATCTTGGTGATGAAGCTCCACTGGCTGCTCAAGTAAATTCGCTGTCGCCGCCGCAAGCTGAATAAGTAGCTCGTCTACTTCAACGCCCGTCGCCTCAATTTTCCCATCAAATGCATTCATGAGCGCATACAGTAAATTCCCTGTCCCAACTGCTAAATCCGTCACCTGAATAGACTGCCCTGCTTGTAGTTGCTCCTCAAACGCTTGCTCGACGAAAAATGATAATAAGAAACCGAACGTATCTGGTGTCATTTGGTGGTTCGGCTGCGTCCCTTCACGCATTCCTTTTAAAATCGAAATTTGAATCGCTTTACGAATTTCTTCCTTTGATACGTTGTGTACATCGACGTGTAGCTCGCCGTCCAGCCATTTTTCAAGTGCTACGAGTAGCCCGTCTAAGTACGTGCCCTCTTTTTCCTTTTGTGCTTCTGTATTTAAAATCGAAAATAATTGCTCGAAGTTTTCCATGTAAAACGTCCTTTCCATTGTCGCATTTGTTCATTATAGCAAGTGTACGTGTGAATGTACTACAAAAAGCAATACACGAGGTGATGTCGTTCTATTCGGCTCGCTTTCCTGGGGCTCGGCAATTTCACTTCCATCACAACATATTCTTGCGCTTCAGTATAAATGAATGTGCACACAAAACAAAATTCACCACCTCAGCCAATGCCGAGATGGTGAATCATTCACGTTTAAAATTATACTAACGCTTTTACTGCTGCGATTGCCGCTTCGTAGTCTGGGTGGTTCGTCGCTTCTGATACGTACTCAACATATGTAACGGTACCTTCTGCGTCTACAACGAAAATAGCACGAGCAAGTAAACGTAATTCTTCGATTGCTACGCCGTACGCTTGTCCGAATGAAAGGTCGCGGTGGTCAGAAACTGTTTGTACGTTTTCGATACCCGCTGCTGCACACCAACGCTTTTGTGCGAATGGTAAGTCAACTGATACTGTTAAGATGACTACGTTTTCACCTAGCTCTGCTGCTGCTTCGTTAAATTTACGTGTTTGCTGGTCACATACACCTGTGTCGATTGATGGAACAACTGAGATTAAACGTACTTTACCAGCTGAGTTTTCTAATGTTACTGGTGATAAATCGTTTGCTAACACTGTGAAGTTTGGTGCTTTATCGCCTACGTTTACTTCTGTTCCTAATAATGTTACTGGGCCGTTTTTAAATGTAATGTTTGCCATGAATCATTCCGCCTCCTAAATTTGGGTTAGTTTCATCTTACTAAACATCGACGCGCTTATGCAACTAAAGCATAGTGAAAAGGTATGAAAATGTGAAAAGAGGTGTCGGAGAAGTCTTTCCCCGTCACCTCTTATCGTTTTACATCATCGGCTCAACCGGCTCATTTTTCCATACCGGCTGCTCCTCTTTTTCTTTACGTAAAAACGTACCTTCGTGAATAACGACTGTATCTGCGATTAAGTCGTGCAAACCTTTGTTGTTCGGTACAACGGCAACAAGCACGTAAAAAATAACCGTTTTGACACAAATGAAGCGACCGATCCATTCGCGGAACACGACCGCACTCCACGTTAGCTCTTCACCATTATCGGCAATGACACGTAGACCGAAAATCATTTTGCCAACTGTTTGACCGAGATATTTCGTCATACATACGAAGTAGCCGTAAAAAATAATCGCTGAAATAATTGTAAACGGTGCATACCAAGCGTAATCCTCCGCCCTTGCATCAAGCAAGTAAAACACCGGCTTAATGACAATCGACGTCACCGCACCAATTACGAGTAAATCGATCATATATGCCCAAAAACGCATCCAAAAGCCTGCTGTTTTCGTTTCCATGACCATTTCCTTCGCTTGTGGACGCGGCGCTAATAAAATGTCCTCTGGTGTTTGCAGCTGTGGCACTTGCTGTTCATCATGAAATTCAGACATGCTCGCTCGCCCCCTTATTCACCGTATAAATACATCGCACGCGGCGCTTCGTAGTCAGATAATAGCTTGTTTAACACACGTTCTTCTGCTGATGGACCAAAGAACTCTGCTGCTTTCGCAGACATTAAAACGCTCCATGTTGCATCGGCATAACCGTATTCAAACACTTCTGCCTTCTCTAAATCAAAGTCTTTACGCAGCGCTTGTAACGCTGCTTCCTCGTCACCAATCGCATCGACTAAGCCGTTTTCCACCGCTTGCTTCGCTGTATAAATACGACCGTCGCCTACTTGACGCACTTCTGCATCGGACATGCCACGACCTGCTGCGATGACGTTTACGAACTCGTCATACGCTTCGTCCACAAGCGTTTGCATAATCGCACGCTCTTCGTTGCTCATCGGACGCGTTGAACTCATAATATCTTTGTACGGACCTGATTTTAACGTTTCAAAAACGATGCCGTAATCTTCCGCTAGCTGACCGTAGTTAATGCCTTGCATAATAACCCCGATTGAGCCTGTCCACGTTTCAGAATATGCATAAATTTTATCCGCTGGTGCTGCTATGTAATACCCACCTGATGCTGCCATCGAACCCATTGACACGTAAATTGGAATTTCACGCGCTTCCTTTAACTCAATAATGGCATCATATAGTTGACGTGATTCATATACGCCGCCACCTGGTGTGTCTACTTGTAATAGCACAGCCTTTACCGTTTCATCCTCTTGAATTGCAGCAAGCTGATTTAACATGAATTGGTGGTCGTACTCAATTGCTGTAAACAATGAGCCACTGCCAACGTCTTGAATTGTGCCGTTTACTTTCACGACTGCAATACGCTCATCCATATTGCCCTCTTCTAGCATTACTTCATTTGCTGCAATTGACGAACCAAGCAGCTCATTTGGATCAAACATCGCATCCCAATCCGTTGACGCAATGCTTACTAATGAGTTCATGCCAATTGAAATTGCGAGTAATACTACTGCCCCAACGAGCGCTAACCATCGTTTAATGTTCATAAATTCACTCCTTTAGCCATTTCTACGTTCTAGTGTAACAAAAAGTTTCACTGCGCGTCGCCTTTTTCTATAGACGATGCGAAATTTATATTAAAAAAGCGATGCGTCGGAAAAATACCGATGCATCGCTCATTGTATTATGCTTGTACTTTTTTGAATTCTTGCTGACGTAGCTCTACGCGGCGAATTTTACCTGAAGCTGTTTTCGGTAGCTCTTCGATAAATTCAACAGCACGTGGATATTTGTACGGTGCTGTTACGTCTTTTACGTGTTGCTGTAGCTCTTTAATAAGTTCATCGCTCGCATTTTCTGGCTCACGCAGCACGATAAATGCTTTTACGATATGTCCGCGAATTTCGTCTGGGCTTGCGACTACCGCACACTCGCGGACAGCTGGGTGCTTCGTTAACGCATCCTCTACTTCGAACGGTCCGATTGTGTAGCCTGATGAAATGATAATGTCATCGCCACGTCCTTCAAACCAGAAGTAGCCGTCCTCGTCCTTCGTCGCACGGTCACCTGTAATGTACCATTCGCCGCGGAACTGCATGCTCGTACGCTCAGGGTCTTTTAAGTAACCTTTATATAATGCTGGCGTTGAAACATGTACAGCGATGTCGCCTACTTCACCTGCTTGTACTGGCTCGCCGTCTTCATTAATGACTTCAACGTAGTTCCCTGGTGTCGGTTTACCCATTGATCCTGGGCGCGGCTCCATGCCAACCATCGTCCCAACGAGTAACGTATTTTCTGTTTGACCATAGCCATCACGCACTTGTAAGTTGAAATGCTTTAAGAACACTTCGATTACTTCACGGTTGAGCGGCTCACCAGCAGATACAGCTTGGCGTAAGTTCGTTAAGTTGTACTTATCTAAGCTTTCTACTTTTGCCATTAAACGATATTCTGTTGGCGTACAGCAAAGCACATTCACTTTGTACTCTTCTAAAATGTGTAAGAAATCTTCTGGTGAGAAGCGTCCTTTATGCACAAATGCCGTTGCGCCGCTTCCAAGTGATGCTAGGAACGGACTCCAAATCCACTTTTGCCAGCCTGGTGCAGCAGTTGCCCATACAACGTCACCTTCTTGAATGCCTAACCATTGTGGTGCGGCTGTACGTAAATGCGCATAGCCCCAAGAATGTGGATGCACAGCTGCTTTTGGATTACCTGTCGTACCACTTGTGTACGCGATAAATGCCACGTCTGTACTCGCTGTTTTCACCGTTTCAAACGTCGTCGGCTGCGATTGTACGAGCTGACGAATTTGACCCCACGGCGCTGGCGCATCACCGATTACGTATTGCTTAATCGAACTCGCATGCTCCGCTTCATCAAACTCACTAATATATGCTTCATCCGCAATAATCGCTTTTGCCTCAGCATGCACGATGCGGTAATCAATATCTTTTGCACGTAACATTTCAGAGCTTGGAATAATCGCTAAGCCTGCTTTAAGTGCTGCAATGTACACAACATACGCTTCAACTGAGCGCGGTACCATAATCAGTGCTACATCCCCTTTTTGTAGCCCATCTTGTTGGAACACGTTTGCCACGCGATTTGCACGCTCAATTAACGCTTTGTATGAAATACGCTCGATCGTGTCATCTTCGTTATGTACAATTAACGCATCATTAGACACATTAGCATAGCGTTCAATTTCTTCTACAATGTTATAAATCTGTGGTGCTACTAGCTCATTTCGATCCATATTCAATTCCCCCTTTGTGTAAAGATACACCCCTTTTGTGTACCTACTTCCATTATACCTCCATTTTTTTGTTTTTTCAAAAAAATATTCACATTTTTATTAGTAAGTAACAATTTTTATAAAAGTTTATAATTTCTATCGCAAACAAAAATTTCTTCGTTTAAACTTAAAGTTCATTTTCACAAAACAACCAGCTTTTAGCACCTAGTCTTAATCATTATCGTGAAATGGAAATACGCCGCTGTATCAAAAGTAAACAAAAAAAATGCCCGCGGAACAAAAAGCGCTCCACAGGCATTTATTTTGTCTCACATCGCTGCGTGACAGTTGTTATTTATAATAAATCCGCAAATTTATCCGCTTTCGGCTGCTTTTGCGGGTAGCTATACGTTTCGCGGTTGCGCACTGCTTTTTCAATTAGCTCATCAAACTCTGTAAAGCTTTCGTAGTATTCTACTTTTTCTAGCTTCGGCTTCGTTTTTGGGTTAGCTGGTGTGAAAATCGTACAGCAATCTTCGTACGGTAAAATCGACGTTTCGTACGTGCCAATTTTTTCTGCGATGTCGATAATTTCTAATTTATCGTAGCTTAGTAACGGACGTAGCACTGGCGTCGTCGTTACGTCGTTAATCGCCGTTAAGCTCTCAAGTGTTTGCGATGCAACTTGCCCTAAGCTCTCACCTGTTACAATGCCAAGTGCGCCGACTTCTTCACGTACTTGATCTGCAATTTTCATCATCATGCGGCGCGTCGTCGTCATCGATACGTTTGCTGGCACGCTATTTTTAATGAGCGTTTGAATTTCTGTGAATGGAATGACGTGTAAGCGAATACGTGCGCCAAACTGCGTACAAAGATTCGTTAAGTCTTTTACTTTTTGTAATGAATTTTCGCTTGTGTACGGTGGGCTGAAGAAGTGAATGGCCTCAAGACGCACACCACGCTTCATCATTAAGTATGCGGCAACTGGGCTATCGATACCGCCAGACAGCATTAGTAATGATTTACCGTTTGAACCGACTGGCATACCACCTGCACCTTTAGTGACACCTGCCATTAAATATGCGGCATCGTCACGAATTTCAATGCGCAGTGGAAGCTCAGGCTTTTTCACATCGACTGTTAAGTTATCAAAATGCGTCAGTAAATAGCCACCAACGTCACGTTGAATATCATGCGTTTCAAGCGGGAATGATTTGTCTGTACGCTTTACTTCTACTTTAAACGTAATCGGTTCTTTATACTGCTCCATAATTTTATGTGCTACTTCTTTAATGGCATCCATATTTTTTTCTGCTGATGCGACTGCTGAGAACGACTGAATGCCGAAAATTTTCGGAATGCGCGTCATTAATTGCTCCATGCGCTCCTCTGTTTCCATTTCGATAAACATACGGTCGCGTTCCGTGCGAATTTTCAGCGGCGCTAAATCAGTGAAGCTGTAGCGAATATTATCACGTAAACGCGCGATAAAATCCTTTTTATTTTTTCCTTTTGTCGATAATTCACCGTAGCGAATTAAAATTTCTTTATACATCATCGTACGAATTCTCCTTTTAATTGGTGCATGACATGTGTAAATACTTGCTGGAATTTTTGTATGTCTGCATCTGTATTGTTTGCGCCAAAGCTAATGCGAATGACGCCGTCTTTATATTGTTGCGGCACTTTGATTGCTTCCATGACGTGGCTCGTTTTCGTTTGACGCGACGAGCAGGCACTTGATGTGGATACGATAATGCCTTCTTTTTGCAGCGCATTAATTAAAATTTCACCTTTTAAACCTTGTACGCCAACTGATACGATATGCGGCGCACCATTTGCTGGTGAAATAACCTTTACTGCATCACCTAGCGATTCAAAATACGTAACTAGCTGTTGCTTCCACGCGCTGTACATTTTTGCATGCGCTGGCATTTCCTCAACCGCCATACGTGCCGCCTTCGCAAATGCGACCGCTTGTGGCACAGCAACCGTTCCACTACGCATGCCAAATTCTTGCCCGCCACCGACGATGAACGGCTCAATTTGCACATGCTTTTTCATCGCGACTACACCTGAGCCTTTTAACGCATGAATCTTATGCCCTGAAATCGTAATGATGTCTGGACCATCCGCAAGCGTAATTGGCAGTTTACCAAAGCTTTGAATCGCATCAACGTGGAATACAGCGCGACTGTTGTCATGAATAATTGCTGCTGCTTCTGGAATCGGCATAATGGCACCCATTTCATTGTTAACGTGCATGATGCTCACCAGTACCGTATCTTTTCGTATTTTATCGCGCAGCTCATCTAATGAAATGACGCCTTGTGCATTAACCGATAAATAATCGACCTCGTAACCTTGTTGTTCCAGTCGCTTCGCCGCTTCTAGCACACACGGATGCTCCACCGCCGTCGTAATAACGTGGCGTCCTTTATGTTTGCTCGCTGCTGCAACACCGTAAAACGCAAAGTTATTTGATTCCGTGCCACCGGATGTGAAAATAATGTGTTCTGGCTCTGCATAAACGAGCTGGGCCACTTGTGTACGCGCACGCATTAATAAATCGTTTGACTCCACACCCATCGCATGAATCGATGCTGCATTGCCGTAATAATGATTGTTTACTTGTATAAATGACGCTAGCACATCTTCATGTACTTTCGTCGTTGCGCTATTATCTAAATAAATCATTTGAAGCCGTCCTTTGTTGTTAGTACTTTTACATTTGAATATCAATTGTTTATTTTAACAAAAACTGCGCATAAGTAAATGAAACGTTTGGCCAATATGAAAAGGACTTGTCTAAGCATGGCTCGAGACAAGTCCTTTAAAACATTTCGTGTATGCTGTTTTTTATTATATACAACATTTTAAAAATTTCATACGTTTGTGCTTACAATTTTGTTGCTTTATATAAATCATCTTGCGCAAGACGTTGAATCGACTCAAGCGCTTTTGGATCGACTTGTGAAACAGCTACTCCTGCTTCTTCTAATGCTTTTGTATAACGTAAGCCTGCAAATGAACGCTCTGCTGCACGGAAGCGTTTTTGTACATCTGGATGTGTCGCACGGTAGCGGTTGCCGTAACGAATCGTATGCTCGAATAAAATAACATTTTCAACCATTTCGATCACTTTCGTACGTGCGCCCTCTAACAATTCCTTTGCAACCTTCACATTTGTACGAACTTGCACCATGTTTAACGGCACTTCTTCTAAGCTTTTCTCCACAACAAACAGCTGCTCTTCTACTTCTGCAACGCGGCTTCGCATCTCGTCTGGAATACCAGGGATGTTCGCCTTATGTAATTTGCGGTCTACTTCATGTAACTCTTTGCGAAGCTCTTCTAACTCTACGCGAATATCCATTTCTTCTACACGAAGCGTTTTTAAATAATCGGCAAATGAAGCTTGCTCTTCTGCAATTTTGTCAAATGAAGCAGTGATGTCTTGTAAATCTGCCTCTAAGCTTGAGAATGCTGAATGCCCGTCTGTAAATTGCTCTAGCAATACATCATAACGACGCTGTAATAATTCAAGCTCTTTTGCTGAACGTTTCGGCTTATCGGCTTTTTCACTTTCAAGACGATACGACTGCTGAACGAAAATCGCCTCTGTGATAAGCTCTTTTGCCTGTAATAGTTCATTTAATAGGCGATCTTGTAGGTTAAAGGCATTACGCTCAACGTACACGCGTGAAATAACTTCCTTTTCAAGCTGGTCGTAACAAAAATCCAGTTCTTCAATTAACACGTTAATGCTCGGTTTTACTTTATCAAGCTCTAGCTGCTGTACAAACTGTAATAGCTCGTGTAAATGTGCCTCTAGCTCATCTAAAAACGAAATCATTTCTAAATGCTTTAAGTAATAGCCTTGCTGTTCCATTTCACGGTGACCTGCACGTAAATCACTAATTGTTGCTGGGATGTTCGTTTGCAGCTCCGTTAAAATATCTGGAATTTCGACAATCATCGTTTCAAGCGCTACCGCTTCACCGATTAGGCTTTTTACTAGTTCGCTTGCGTGTAAGTAATTTCCTTCTTCTGTTAACTCTTCGTATTGCTCAAAGCTTGGGGCAAAAATTTCTAAACGTCGCTCCAACTCATAAAGCGCTGGGCCGAATGAATATTGGTGTGCTAACAACGTTTTACGTGCATTGCGGTAATGTTCCTTTAATTGGTCAATTTCGACACGACTTTGTGCTTCACTGCCAATTAAATGCTCTAGCTCTGCTAAAATGTTGTCCATATCGCTATGGCACTGTTCGATGTAATCTTCAATCTCTTTTTCGATTTCCTGTGCCTTTGAAAAGCGTAGTCGATCGATTGCTTCGTCCGCCTCATAAAGAAGCGTCTTGATTGCCGGCATATGGATGCTAACAACTTCATCCCATTCTGCACGCCATCTGTCAAATAATTCTTCTGCTTGACCGTCCATATTTAAGTCCTTAACTCTCGTTAGTTGCTCTGAAATTGGTCGGTTTTCTAACTCTTTTCTTTTCTGTTCAAGTCGCTCTATTTCTTTTTTGCGTTTTCGTCGTATACTAAAGCTGACGATTGCAACGATTAAAATAAGAGCGAGTATGAGGATGGCAATCTCCATCATAACCCTCCTGTCGCATGATCCCTATCAAACATATTACTTCTTATTTTAGCACGTTTTTTCTTCTATATCATCGTAAAACTTACAATCTTTTTGGAGGATTTAGCTACAATGAAAAGAGATGCACATATTCACACACCATTTTGCCCACATGGCAGCCCAGATTCTTTTGAGCAATACATCGAAAAAGCGATTACACAGCAGTTTACACACATCACATTTACAGAACATGCGCCGTTACCAAAGAGCTTTGTCGATCCAACACCTGATCAAGATTCTGGCATGAATGAAACACACCTTGAAAAATACTTTACCACATTACACAAATTAAAAAAATTGTATGCAAAAGATATTTCCATTTCTGTCGGTTTAGAAGTTGATTTTATTCGTGGTTATGAGCAAGAAACGACACAATTTTTAAATACATACGGTCCTGAACTTGACGATGCGATTTTATCGGTGCATTTTTTACAGCTTGCCGACCGCTATACGTGCATCGATTTTTCAGCGGACGAATTTTTAAACGTCGCCAAGCAAATCGGTAGTGTTCAAGCAGTGTACGATTTATACTATGACACATTGCAGCAATCCATCATCGCGGACTTAGGAGCGTATAAGCCGAAGCGAATCGGACACCCGACGCTCGTACATAAATTCCAGCGTGCACACGGTGAGACAATTGACGACGACGCAGCGATTCGCCAAACGCTGTTACTGATGCAGCAGCACGGCTATGAACTCGACGTTAACAGCGCAGGGCTTGCGAAAAAAGATTGCCTAGAGCAGTACCCACCAAAGCCGTACGTCGCGTATGCCAAATCGCTCGGCATTCCGCTCATTTTCGGCTCAGATGCCCATACAGCAGCAGACTTACATCAATTTTATGACGACGTATTTACGTTGTAGAAAGAGGGATTTTTATGTTTACGAAAACAATTTATGCAGGCACGTTGCTTGAGCAATATGCGAGCGTGACGAAGCAACTTGATGCACTTTGCACAGGAGAGCCAGATGCGATTGCCAACTACAGCAACGCAGCAGCACTACTCAACACATTTTTAGACGACATTAACTGGGTCGGCTTTTACTTCATGAAAGACGGTGAGCTTGTGCTTGGTCCGTTCCAAGGATTGCCTGCTTGCGTGCGCATTCCAGTCGGGCGCGGCGTTTGCGGCACAGCTGTCGCAACGAAACAAACACAGCTCGTTGCGGACGTGCATGCGTTCCCTGGTCATATTGCGTGCGACTGTGCGACGAACTCAGAAGTCGTTGTGCCGCTCATTCGTGACGGCGAAGTAATCGGCGTGCTCGACATTGATAGCCCGTCGCTTGCTCGTTTCACAGAAGATGATGTAACAGGTTTAACACAATTTGCCGCAACGCTTTTACGCCACGTTTAATTGTTGACGCAAACAAGCAATCTTGTTACAATAGCCTTTGTGTTAAATGAATCGCAGCAGTTATATAACTTTACGATTGTATTTTGTTCCTCTAGCTTGCTAGACGGTGTATTGCGTAACCCTACAGGCTGCAAGGGCGAAGATATGTGAAAACAAAATGCGCGAAAGACACGGGTATAACTGGTTTTTATTTTTCACAATAAAAAAACCAAATTTAAAGGAGGAGACTACAATATGTCTCGTTACACAGGTCCATCTTGGAAAGTTTCTCGTCGCTTAGGTATTTCTTTAAGCGGTACAGGTAAAGAATTAGAAAAGCGTCCATACGCTCCAGGTCAACACGGCCCGAACTCTCGTGGTAAAAAATCAGAGTACGGTCTACAATTAACTGAAAAGCAAAAATTACGTCACATGTACGGTATGACTGAGCGTCAATTCAAAAACGTATACATCAAAGCTGGTAAAATCCGCACTGGTCTACACGGTGAGAACTTCATGATCTTACTTGAAACTCGCTTAGACAACTTAGTATACCGTTTAGGTTTAGCTCGTACTCGTCGTGCAGCTCGTCAATTAGTTAACCACGGTCACATTTTAGTTGACGGTAAACGCGTTGACATCCCATCTTACTCAGTAAAACCAGGTCAAACAATCTCTTTACGTGAGAAATCAGCTAACTTAACAGTTGTTGCTGAAGCAATCGAAGTAAACAACTTCGTACCAGAATATTTATCATTCGATGCTGACTCTAAAGTAGGTACATTCGTACGTTTACCAGAGCGCTCTGAATTATCAGCTGAAATCAACGAGCAATTAATCGTAGAGTACTACTCTCGTTAATTTAAACTTGTTGCATTTAGCGACAAACGAAACCGTAGTGCCATTGTGTATACAATGTGCGCTACGGTTTTTTCGTTTGACGAGAAATGTGTTGCTCTTCACGTCGAGGCAGGCTTTCCGCGGGCGTGGCTCGAGCCTGTAGTCTCTCGCTCACGCTTTTCCCGCTGGAGTCCGCCTCTTGTTACGAGCAACATACTTCCACCTAATCTTACAACTACGCTAAGAAACTCGGACGTTAAAGACATAAAAAAACCGCCCAAGAGTGTTCTCTCGGACGGCTGTACTAATTAAAGATTGTCTATAAACAATTGGTCACTAAACTGCACCATCGTGTATTTTTTCTTACCGCGACGGATGATTGAGAATGCATCGTCTAAACGATCTTTTGCGTCGACTGTGTATTCAAGATCTTGTACTTTTTCGCCGTTCACCGAAATTGCACCGTTCGTTACGTCCTCGCGTGCTTGGCGCTTCGATGGTGAAATGCCTGCTTGCACAAGTAGCTCGACGATGTTGATGTCTTCTTTTGCTAGCTCTGTAGAAGGCACATCTTTAAATGCATCCTTCATTTCGTCTGTTGATAACGCCTTTAAGTCACCAGAGAATAATGCCGCTGTAATGCGCTGCGCTGTCGCAAGTGCTTCGTCGCCGTGAATTAAGCGCGTCATTTCTTCTGCTAGTGCTTTTTGTGCTTTACGTAAGTGCGCTTCTGTTTCGACTGTTTCTGCTAGCGCTTCAATTTCCTCGCGCGTTAAGAACGTAAAGATTTTTAAGTATTTAATCACGTCTGCGTCCGCTGCGTTTACCCAGAATTGATAAAACTCGTACGGAGATGTTTTCTTCGCGTCTAACCAAACCGCGCCACCTGCTGTTTTACCGAATTTCGTGCCGTCAGCTTTCGTTACGAGTGGAATCGTAATACCATACGCCTTCGCTGTTTCGTCATGCGTTTTACGGATCATTTCTAAGCCTGTTGTGATGTTACCCCATTGGTCTGAGCCACCTACTTGAATGCGCACGTTGAAGTTGTCGTATAAGTGGTTGAAGTCCATTCCTTGAATAAGCGTGTACGCAAATTCTGTAAATGAAATACCAGAGTCTAAACGTGATGCAACTGTATCTTTACTTAAAATGTAGTTAACGTTAATTAATTTTCCGTAGTCGCGCAGGAAGTCGATTAGCGTCATTTGCCCTGCCCAGTCGTTGTTGTTTACTAAAATGGCGCCGTTGTCTGCGTCTGATGAGAAGTCGAATAAACGCTCCATTTGTGCTTTTAAGCCGCGCACGTTTGCGTCTACTTGCTCCATCGTTTGTAGTTGACGCTCCTCAGAACGTCCTGATGGGTCACCCACTGTACCTGTTGCCCCACCGACTAATAGCACTGGCTTATGCCCTGCCTTTTGGAAGCGACGAAGTGTTAAAAGTGGTACGATATGACCGATGTGCATTGAATCTGCTGTCGGGTCAACACCAACGTATAATGATACTTTTTCTGCATCGAGTAGCTTCTCCATACCTTCTGCGTCTGTTTGTTGATATAGCAGTCCGCGCCAGTTTAAATCTTGTAATAATTCGTTCATTGTTTATTCCTCCAAGTCGATTCGTGTAGAAACATAAAAAAACGCCCCTACACGTGTATTTACGTGCAGGGACGTTATCAAGTCAATTGAAAACGCGGTACCACCCGGCTTGTGCTAAGCATGGAACTTAACACCACTTTGAAGCGTCTATATCGCGACGACCCGTTGACGCTCTGGAAACGTAATTCATAGATGGTTTATGACTAGCTTTCACCGACCGCTAGCTCTCTATACAGGGAAATCATCTATTACTGCAAATCCTTCATCGCTGTCAAATCAATATACACTTTATTGTAATTGAATTTAGTTCGATGTCAATATGTATATTTTTCTGCAATTAATATATGTTATAATAGATTGGAATTTTAGGGGGGTTAATCACAGCGATGTTAAAAAACATAAATGACTTTTTAGATCGCATAGCTGAACATAAATGGATTCCTAAACTTCGTATTACAGGTGGCGTATTGTGGAACTTAGCTTTGCTGTTTTGCACACTTGCTGTCATATTTACTGTATTCGTCGGCTCAGTCGGCGCAGGTTATTTTGCTGCGCTCGTTCGGGAGGAGCCACTTCGCTCAAGTGAAGAAATGCGCGAAGATATTTTCAGCTATGAGGAAACAAGTGAAATTTACTTTGCAAACGATATATATATCGGCAAAGTACGTACTGATTTAGAGCGCCGTGAAACGTCATTAACGAACGTCTCACCAAACGTCATTAATGCCGTATTCGCGACAGAAGATGAATATTTCCGTGAGCATAACGGAATCGTGCCAAAAGCTGTTCTCCGAGGCATTGTACAAGATTTTACAAACTCGGCAACACAAACAGGTGGTTCAACGCTTACACAACAGCTTATTAAAAACCAAATTTTAACGAATGAAGTATCATACGAGCGTAAAGCAAAAGAAATTCTTCTTGCGATGCGCCTAGAGCACTTCATGACGAAGGAAGAAATTTTAGAAGCGTACTTAAACATTATTCCTTATGGGCGTAATGCAGAAGGTCGCAACATCGCAGGGATTGCAACAGCGGCAGAAGGAATTTTCGGCACAACGCCAGATAAATTAAACTTGCCGCAAGCTGCGTACATCGCCGGTATTCCGCAAGCACCATTTGCGTACACACCGTTCACACAGCGCGGTGAAATAAAAAGTGATGAAGGGCTTGAGCCAGGCTTTAACCGTATGAAAACGGTGCTGTTTCGCATGAAGGAAGAAGGCTTTATTACGCAAGCACAGTACGATGAAGCAATCGCGTATAATTTAAAAGCGGACTTCCGCGCGAAGCAAACGTCAGGCACAGAGCTATACCCTTACATTACGTATGAAGCAGAGCGCCGCACAGTTGAAATTTTAACGAAGCAGCTCGCTGCAAAAGACGGTGTAACGGAGCTTGAGCTTGAGCAAAACGCGAAGCTATATGAGAAGTACAGCATTTTAGCAGACCGCGACATGCGTTCAAGCGGTTACCGCATTTACACAACGATCGACAAAACGATGTACGATGCATTAAATGCAGCAGCTGCTGAATTTAATTCGTACGGTCAAACGATGACTTCAACGAAAACAGACCCTGAAACAGGTGAAACGATTGAAGTGAAGGAGCCTGTACAAGTTGCTTCTGTATTAATGGACAACAAAACAGGTCGCATTATCGCGTTCGTCGGTGGACGTGATTTCGCAACAGATGAGTTAAACTATGCAACACAAGGCTATCGTTCAAACGGTTCGACGATGAAGCCGCTACTCGTATACGCACCAGCAATTGATTTAGGCTTTATCGGTGCAGGTAGCCCAGTAGTCGATGTGAAATTTGTGCGTAAAAGCGATAACTATGCACCGGAAAACTTCATTCCGACGCAGGAGCTTGGGTTGATCTCAGCGCGTAAAGCTTTAGCGTTATCACAAAACTTACCAGCGCTTCGTTTATACAACATGACGCTAACAGACCATAAGCCACAAGCATACATTGAAAACATGAATTTCAGCCGCGTTAACGAAAACAATTTAACGAATTTATCTGCTGCACTTGGTGGCGGTATTGAAATGACCGTTGAAGAAAATACAGCAGCGTACGCTTCACTCGCAAACGGTGGTCAATATAACCCAGGCTATATGATTGAAAAAATTGTCGACTTAGACGGCAATGTCGTGTTCGAACAAAAAGTGGAGCCGACACAAATTTACAAGCCAGAAACAGCGTACATCGTATCAGATATGTTAAAAGATTCGCTTGATCAAGGGCATACAGCAGCTAAGGCTGGTAGTCAGCTACGATTTAGCTATGAACACGTATCAGCAAAAACAGGTACGTCGCAAAGATTCCATGACGTATGGTTAATGGGTTACAACCCGAACATTACATTAAGTGCATGGCTTGGCTACGGGATTCCGAAGCCGCTTAACACAATGGTCAACACGTATGGTGAGCCAAGTGCCCGCGTCAACGCACTATGGGCAAAACTAATGAATACGGTTTATGCAACGAACCCAGATTTAGTGAGTCCAAACACAAAAATGGCAAAACCAGAAAACGTTGTCGCTCAATCATTCTGTGGCATTTCAGGACGCCTTTTATCAAGCGCTTGTTCAGCAGCAGGATTTGGCGTAACGGATTTATTTAACAAAGCCGTATTCGTTCCAACGAAAGTGGACGACAGTATCGTGTCATCAAGCGCGGTTACAATTGGCGGTCAAAAATATACGCCACTTAAAGGCACACCATCTGCATTCATTACAAATGGTGGTGTTGCACTCAGCCAAAGCTTCGCAAAACGCATGCTCGGCTCACTCGGTGGCGATCCATCGAAATTAGTTTCTCACGCGTCATACGGAGGTGGAGCTGTCCGCTCTATGCGAGATGATGGGGTGGCACCTGCCGCACCCAGTACAGCCGTAAATGGTTCGACAATCTCTTGGTCAGCATCTTCTTCTCGTGACGTAGTTGGATATTACATTTACAGACAAGGTGGCGGACGTATCGGTACCGTTTCAGAAGGCAGCCGTCGTTCTCGTACGATTGGCTATGGTTCGTATTACGTAACAGCTGTTGATATTGCAGGACGTGAATCTGGTGCGTCTAACGTCGTATCATATAGCGCACCGCCTCCACCGAAACCAAAACCTTCAACAAACAGCGGTGGCAACAGTGGCGGTTCTTCTTCAAATGAAGGAGGCAATGCACCAGCAACGCCTCCAGCAGAACAACCTGCTCCAGAGCCAGCTACACCACCTGCTGCTGAAGGTGAATCAGAAAGCGGCACTCCATAAACAAAAGAAAAGGCAATGCTCGTCATCAACTGACAAGCATTGCCTTTTTTGTTGTACTTAATGCGTCGCTACTTTTTCTAACACGTTTTTACGTACGTATACTGCTTTGTACGCGCTCGTGTCTGATGAAATTTTGTAGAAGTTCGCGCCCTCTTCTAAAATTAATACGAACTTGCCTTTTGCATTGCCGTTATACGTGAATGCAGACTGTGTTAAGCCTGAGTAACGATACGTTTGCACCGTGTTTTCTGTTAGACGAGCAACTTGGTAGCGCGTATCTTGACCGTAGCCAAGCGTTGACATCATCTTCATCATGCGGTAGTAATGCCCTGCAATTTTTGCACCCCAATATGGATCAGATGCATATTTGACGTTCATGCCGTAGTCTTTATTACCAAACACTGTACCGTTCGGGAACCAAGATGTTGGCGGTAAATATTTTTTCTCTAAATATTGAATGACTAACGTTTCGATATTATTTGCCACTGACGGGTACGTGTCGGCTGGGTTACCGTTATCCGTTACGTTTAAGCCAAATAAGTTGTTATGCTTTAACGCGTGGTCACTCATGCCGTATGCACTTTCATGCTGCGCCATCGAAAGAATCGCTAGTGCGTTAATGTTGTATTTATTTTGTAGTGCAATGAGTGTTGCACCTAAGTTTTTAATTTTACTTTTTTGTACCGCAGATGAGCCGCGTGTTTTTAAAATTTCTTGAATGTAGCGGTCAATTTGCGCTGCTGTAAATTTTGTTTGTGTGCGTACTGATGCAACTTGGTAGTACGGGTAGCTTGTGCCGATGACTTTACCTGTTGCGTCAGTAAATGTTGCACCGTCTAAGCTATAATATTTCACACCGCGTACCATGAATTTTGGTGCCGCGCTAATTGTGTACGAATCGTAGCTGTTTTTTGATGGTGCGTAAATGTAATGTGCTAGCTCGCCGTTTACGTTCGCGTAGTAATTGCGCGTGAAGTAAGCATTAAATGGCTTTAATACGGCGTTATCATGTGCGATGTAGCCTTCTTGCCCAGCAACATTTACTTTAATTGAACGCTCCGTTGCATCAATGTAAGCAATTTCAGAGTTCGCCGGTAAGTACGTGCGCTCTTTCGTTAAATTCGCATCGTTGAATACGCGCGTTAACACGTTGCCGTTTGCTGCTTTCGTTTGAATAAAGCCGCTTTTCATCGCAACGAGTTGACCGTTTTTCACGATACCTTGGTTGTTGCCTACGCGCTTTTTCGCCTCCGCAAATGTTGAGTACGTTGAATGCACGTTGTAGCCACCGTTACTTAAAATATTCACGACGCTGTAATTCGACGTCGGTGGTGGTGCTGGTGCTGGTGTTGGCGTCGGTGCTGGTGTTTCTTCCACTGCCGCTTCGCCGATTGTAAATGACTGCGCAATGCTAAAGCCGTAGCGATTGCCGCTTGCTGTTTCCGTGCGATCTACCATGACTAATTGATACGTTTTACCGTCCTCATAGCCGCTTAATGGTGGTTGTAACGTAACTTTTTTACCTGAAACAGTTACGCGACTAAATGTGTAGCCATTTAGCTTCTTGCCATTTTGGTCCGCAATATAGAAGTTCGAGCGGTTAATGACTGTTTTCTTCGGTGCTTCGTTTAACTGAAGCGTCCATGTGTTATCATCGTTAAGCTTCGCTGTATATGCATCGCTCGTAACACTCGGTTTCTCAGTCGGCGCTGTTACTGCCGGCTTGTCTGATGGTTGCGTTGTAGCAGGTCCTGTTAAAAACTTCTCTGCTACATTGACGTTAAATGATTCGCCTGATGATTTTGTGAGGCGATCTGTAATAACTAATGTGTATGTTTTGCCTTCTTCATAGCCTGCTTTTGGTGGCTTTACCGTTACAACTTTGCCTTTTACCGTTACAAAGCTGTACGTGTAGCCGCTTAGCTTCTTGCCATTTTCATCGCCAATGTAAATGTTTGAGCGGTTAATGACACTCGTCTTTACGTTGTCAGAAAACGTCACAGTCCATGTGTAGTCGCTCGCCATTTTAAGCGTGTACGGTACATCCGCAGACGCTGCTCGTGGCGTGACGACCGCAAGCAACATCGCACAGAAAATAAGAATTGCTTGTACTTTTTTCAAAATGTGTAACCTCCAATATCATGTGTTAATCAATGACTGATTTGCGCACGTAGCCTTCATCGTAGCGCCCTGAATCGGAAATAATGGCTCTCCAGCTACCGGACGCTGATTTATGCGCTGTGACGAATTGTCCGTGTGCTGCATCGATTGTGTAAATGACTTGTTCATCATTTTTTTGCGCGTACACGTCGAGACGATTGTTTTGCTCTAAAATGTCGTCATTGACGCGCGTAATGTTATAACGTTCAAAATCTTTTCCACCGAGTGCGCGGTCAATTCGGTACGCATGCCCTGCTGCTTTTGCTCCCCAGAACTGATCGGATGCATAGCGCACGTTCACGCCTTGTACTTTATTGCCAAAATACGCACCGTGCGCATACCCGGCACCTGGTGGAATGTAGTTTTTGTTTAAAAATTGTCCTGCTAACTCTAACACATTTCCTTCAATCGATGAAAATGTTTTGTTCGCTGGATTTTCATCAAACACGTACAAACCGAATAAATTGTTGTACGTTTGTGCATGGTTACTCATACCGTAGTCGCTTTCATGCTGCGCAAGCGCTAAAATAAGCAGCGCGTTCACATGCAGCTCCTGCTCGACTTTCTTTAACACCGTACCTAAGCCGAGCAGCTTTGATTTCGTCGCAGCGTCGGCATATTTACCACCTTGCTGCTGTCGCTCCTCTAGCATTTCGACAATATACGCATCGAGCTGCTCAGCGCTGTACGACGTCGTAGAGCGCATCGATAAAAACTGGAAATACGTCGGTGCATCGCCTACATGCTCGCCGTCTTCATCGTAAAACGTATGACCGTCATCGCTGTAGTAACGCTTACCTTGTCGTAAAAATGACGGCGCATCACTTACCGCAAATGACGATGTGTGATCGTAACGATAATGGCGTACGTGAAACACTAATTGCCCATCCTCGACTGTGTAATGCGTGCGCTCCATATAAAACGGCACGTACGTCACGTCGTCTGGCTCCATGTAAAACACTTCATTTGCCGCAAGTACTTTTATGTACGACGCTGTTTTTTCAAGCAGTCGTAGCTCCGAGCTACCTGCTACATATGTCGCAGCGTCCGTCAAAGCATCGTCGCGATAAAGTTTTGTAATGCCTTGCATCGTCGTGATGACAAGCCCTTGCCCATCTGGAATGACAATCGCTTCATCATAATCAAACAGCACTGTCTCCTCTGTCATAACAGCGTCTGCTTCCTCACGTGACATAAACATCCCAATTATTTCTATTTTACCATCAACCCACTGTTCTACGCGATAGCGCATCGGAACATTATATTTTTTTTCATAATCCGACGCGACAAGTGGCTGCCCACCTATCGTCAGCACGTTCGATGTAATTGTTAATGTGTAGTGCCCTACTGGAAATCCTTGCTCTGGCGGTGAGATGTGTAGCTCAAGGCGATCGTCGCTCAATGTGACGTTGCGCTCGGCCACTTCGCCTGATTCATGCACAAGCATCACCCGCTCGTCTGTAATCGATGTGGCATCGATCGGTGTATGAAACGGTATTGTAATTGTTTCATCTGGCTTGATGTTCGTTATGTCCTCCTCTTTTTCCACCGCTTCTTGCTGTTCGTTTGTCGTACAGCCAGCGAGCAGTAAAACGATACATAACGTTAGCCAATGTAATGTACGCATATGTCACTTCCTTTCTACTACATATAGTAACGTAAATTTATTCGAAATGTTCATCGAAAACACGAACGTAATGATTTCGTAATAATTCACTAGCGTCGCGTAAATATTCACAAAATATTCTGTTTTCTTTATTTTAAGTTGAAGAAGAAAAACGAAGACACTTGAACAGAGGTAGTAAACATCCATTTTTTTACTATAACCTGTGACGAGTGCGACAGACGTGA
>JAXJTE010000192.1:0-11559 GCA_036309765.1 Caryophanon sp.
CCGTTAATGTAGCCTTTATCGGTGAAGCTTTCGATCGCGCCTTGTGCCCAATGTCCGGCGATGTCTTTGAACTTCGCTTCCTTCTGCCATGCCATGTACAATGTTTGCGGCTTACCATTTGGCTTCCCGATGTTTTCGTACGGTATCGTTAACGAGGCGTTTGTGTATACACCTTTAAACGGCTCATTTAATTCGTTTTGTACTATATTCCATTGTTCACGATTTCCATATACGATTGTATTACTGCCTTCAAGCGTCACACTTATAAGCGAATTACTTATTAAAGCGTTCAACGAAAGCTCAGAAACGCTAGCTGGTATTGAGACGTTTGTGAATTTATTAACATTAAACGCATAGTCTTCTATCTTTTCAAGCGATGGCGGTAATGTAACGGTCGTTAATCCATTAAGTCCAAAGGCACTTCTACCGATATACTTTAAATTATTCGGCAGCGTTAACATATGAATAGAATTACCAAAAAATGCGTATTCTTCAATCCTTTCCACACTCGCGATATGCACTTCTTGAAATGACCCACTAAAATTATAATTTCTAAACGCTTCAGCGCCAATGACTTTTAACGAGGCTGGTAAAGAAATACGTTTTAAGTTCGTGTCTATAAATGCACCTTCCTTAATTTCCTCAAGCTGTTTGGACCATGTCACATGCGCCAATGAATTATTTGATATAAACGCATGCTCTTCAATAACTTTGACATTATCATACATTTCCACATGTGTTAGTTTGTTGTTCGAAAATGCTTCACTTGCAATCGTCGTCACAAGTGGTGGAATCGTCACCGTCGTCAGCTCATTGCTGTAAAACGCCTTACTTCCAATATGTGTAATACTTTCTGAAAATGAAATGCTCGTTAATCGATTATTTTCAAACGCACCTTCTCCAATATGTGTCACTGTATTTGGCATCGTCACTGTCGTCAGCTCATTTTGTGAAAATGCCCCTGCTTCAATATGTGTAATGCTGTCTGGCAATGTAATATTCGTTAACTGATTGTTTTTAAACGCCCCTGCTTCAATACGTGTCACTGTAGTTGGAATCGTCACTGTTGTCAACGCGGTGTTAGCTAACACATCTGCTGGTATCGTCGTAATGCCTTTTTCAAACGTCACGCGGCGTATAGTATTACCTGAAAACGGCTCGGCACCAAATGTGACATTTTTTGAAATATGCACGTCCGTTAATGCATTGGAACTGAATGCATAGGCACCAATATGCTCAATGGTTGTTGGCAGTGTAATATGTGTAATGGTCCCGTTCGAAAATGTGCCAGACGGAATGTGTGTAATGCCTTCTTCAAACGTAACAGTCGTTGATCCATTGTGTTCATACACCGCTTCTCCCATGTCCTCTACGTATGGCACATGAATGTTTTCAATTTTGTTGTTCGCAAATGCGCGTTCACCGATTTTTTTCATTTTAGGCGGCATGCTTACAGATGTTAAGGCATTGTTCATAAATGCTTCATTTCCGATACGTGTGACATTGTCACCTAGTGTGAGCGATGTAAGTTTATTTTGTGCAAAGGCGTGCTCCCCAATTTCTACTAACGTCGATGGCAACGATACTTCACGAATCGAATTGAAGTAGAATAGTTTCGCGGCAATATGTGTCACGCCTTCTTCAACGGTTACACGCTGCAAGCCGCTATTATGAAATGCATCCTCGCCAATGTTTGTATGTTCTTTTCCAATGTGCACGTCTGTAATATTTGCGCCTGAAAATGCTTTGTCACCAATCGTATGAAGCGTTTTCGGAAGGACGAATGGTTGGCTATTGAATGCTGCGCTACCGGCAAACGCGTTGTCACCAATTTCTTCTACGTTCGGTATAGTCGTCACGTCCACCTTCACTGGACTCGCCATGATGTTTGCATCGTAGGCGAAATCGTAGGCGAAGGCGTAATCTCCTATTTTACGAATCGTCTCAGGTAATCGTACTTCCTTAACAGAACGATCAGGCATTACAATTTGCGTAGAAAATGCACTGTCGCCAATTTCTGTAACTGGCATGCCGTCAATCGTTTCAGGAACAGTAATCGTATCACCTGTTGTAAACGCATCGTAGCCAACAATGCGCACTTGTTGCTCTCCGTTCGCTATAAATGGCTCGTACAATAAGTTGTCATGACGCTTTGTCTTATTGTCACCCGTCAACTGTATCGGCAAGCTTGAATTGTTGGTACGTACACTAATATGCATTGCTGTAAATGCTACTGGAAACTTCGCCGATTCTGATACATATATATTTTTGAAGGCGTCCTTAGCAATCGTATCAATCGTATTTGGAATGACTAAGCGTGTCGTCTTTGCACCGTAAAACGCATTCTCGCCCACGAACTTCACCGTTTCAGGAATCACCAAACCATTCGGGAACTCTCGACCTGCAAATACTGATTTCCCAATCACCTCAATATTTTTTGGTATGACGAAATTTTGCTCTGTGCTGACACCTAACAAAGCAGAATCACCGAGCTCTTTTAACGTCTCCGGCAATGTGATGTGCGGCTCAAATTGTGCTGTCGCTAATCCACGATCCCCAACTTTCTTTAATTGGGCTGGCAATTTTTTAATAAGTAACGGTATATCGCCCCCTTCATCTAAGGGCGATGCTAAAGGCAGCGCATGATCCCCAATTTCTGTTACGGGTATACCGTTAATCGCATCAGGCAAGGCAACGACCGTAGTGTAGTACGTACGTCCCGTAACGCGTGCCTCCTTGTTACCATTGTCCGCGACAAATATTTCATACATCACCCCGTCTTGTTCGATTGTTTCATTTGCCTCTGCTTGCGGTGCGACTGTACAAACTACCGCCACTGCCGCAAACGCTGCTAGCCATTTTTTCATGTTCAAACTCCCCCCTACTACGTTATTTGCTGCCGTACAGACGGAGCAGATGTAAAAAAGTTTCACATCATGCGCTATTTTTCGCAAAAAAAAAAAAACGACGAACGTGGACTTTCCAACATTCGTCGTGCTTGCTATAACGCTACTTCATTTCATTAAACAGTACCCAGCTTCCTTTTTTCATGCGCTTCGCCTCGTATAGCGCGCTATCTGCCTTTTGTATCATGTCGTCAAACGTACTGCTCGGCGAATCGTGAAGCAAGTAAACGCCGCCTGAAATTTTAATCGTGCGCACCTCGGTCGGAAACACAATCGGCTTGGCGTCGAGCTCATCATAAAAACGTTGAATGACGTTTAACAGCGCCTCCTTCGATTCGTAGCCGTACATAAATACCGAAAACTCATCGCCGGAAATGCGCCCGACGATGTTGCCGTCCTCGCTAAATTGGCGTAAATGCCTTGCCGTTTCTGCAATGTATGTGTCGCCCCATTTATGCCCGAACGTGTCGTTTACATGCTTTAAAAAATCAAGGTCGAACATGACGCATGCGCTCACTCGTAAATCTTCCTCCGATAACACTTGCTTGACGTGGCGACTGTACGCACCGCGATTGAAAATTTGCGTCAACGTATCGTGATCGCGATCGAGCTTAATTTGAATTTTATCGAGCGTTTCTTGCGTGACGTTCATGACGACACCGAGCGTACGATTTTCGTCTTCAAGCAGCTTAATGCGTACCCAAGAGTTCGGCGTAAGCTTATAAATATCCTTTTCTTCACGCTCAGGGTGCTGCTGAATGCTTTGTAAATACGCTATGAAGTGCTGCTTATTTTGTCGCATCGCTGCTACTTGCTCGCTTTTTAGCTGTAGCACATCGCCGAGCTGGTCGGTCATAAACACCGTTTGCTCATGATGCTTATATTCAAAAGCAGCAAGCGGCACACCGACGAGCTTAATAATTTGCGACAGCTTCATCGTCGAATCGAGCAAATGCTTATTCGCATGCTCAATTGCGCTCGATAGATGGTCAATTTCACTTACACCTGTCCGCCGTAGCTTCGTCGTCTTATGTATGTCGCTCGTCGCTACTTCATGTGCGAGCTGTACAATCGGCCGCGTAAATAATCGCGCAATAAAGTAACTACCTAACACGCCGATTAGTAACGCACTCACTAACGACAGCAATAAAATATTTTCGATGCGCTGAATTAACCCAAATAGCTTGTTCTCGCTCTTTAGCCCGATTAAATACCATTCCTCGCGCTCAAACGGTGTGTTCGTCATGTAAAACTCAATTGGCTGAATCGAGCTGTACACTGTTGTCGCGGACGTTTGGTTATCGACGACATATATGTCACGCTCGTCGTCAATGCGCTCAAACGATAGCGGCTCGTCGCTTGGCAAAATGCTTTTTTGTACAGCACCGTTTAGCACAAGTGGCATAATACCATCCGTCGTTTCATCTTCATAGCCGAGCAAAAAGCTAATGTCGTCGCGTCCAAGCAAGTCTTTCCCCGGTAAATATTGCACGACGTTATCGACAAACATTTCAACGCCGACGACACCGCGAAACGTACCTTGCGTATCGTAAATCGGCATCGAATACGTCATCACCTGAACGTCGTGATTGTGCAGCTGAAACGGCTTGCTCCAATAGCCCAGCAGTGCGGCGTTCGTCGTCAAATCAGCAACGCTCGCAGGCTGCTCATAAAACGCTTCATTGCTCGGCGTCAGCTGTAAATATTGCGACCAATGCTCATTTAACGGTAGTCGCTGCTGCTGGCAAATGTCCGCCGCCCCCGCAATGCACGTAATGTCGCTGTTCGATTCATCATTTAAAAGCGGCTCGTAATCACGGTAATAGAGCGCACTATGCTCGTTTCGCTGAAGCGGCTCGTCCTCTAAAATGATAAATACACCGTTTGTCATCGTCGTTCGCAACATCGAAATGAGCGCCGGCGTTGCTTGCTGAAAAAACGCATTCAACGCAGCGGGCTCGCTATTTGCTGGCAAGCTGCGCGAAATTTCCGCAATGTACGGATCGATGTTCGTCCAGCGATGGCGCATTTCTTTAAACAAATATTCCTTTTGCATATTGACGCTTTCCTCAAACGATTCGAGCGCATTTTTTTCCGTTTCGCTTAGCACCCCGGCCACAATCATCGTACCAATCACTAAGCATGACTGAATAATGATGAGCAGCACGACAAGGCTCGTAAATTTAAACGTAATGGAGCTGCGATTCCAACTCTTAACCGACTTCATTGCGTGCCACCTGCAATCGGCATCGACGTAACCGCTTCCATTTCTTGCTGAAGTGATGCGTACCAACGCTCAAACCATGCTTGTGACGTGTATTCCTCCAACTGCTTTGCGTGCGCCTCACCTGTTAATTGCGCAAGCGTTGCGAAATCGCTCTTCACCCATTCCTTCAAATGACGGTCGAGTAACTCGCGCAGCTCATAGCTATTGTCAAACGCAGGGTAGCCGTACAATCGATACGTTTTTAACATGTCAATCGTCGTCGCAATCGAGCTGTTTAACGCTGGTGCCGTAAAGTCCTGCTCCTGCTGCACTGCCTGTAACATCGCCGTCTCATCTAGTGCCTCTGTTTTCACCGGGAAATACGCAGTGGCCGCCGCGAACGCACGGTTTTGCTCCACATCGGTAAACCATTTTAAAAACTCCGACGCCGCAAACTCATGCGCCTCGTCACTTTTCACAATGACCATGCCTGCCCCTTGCTGCGTCACAACTGGCTCACCTTGCGCAAACGTCGGGTACGGCAATACAATACTTTCAATCGGCTCAATGCGTTCCGCGCTTAACGTCACCTCAGTCGGGAAATATGCCGCGCTCGCTGTCGAACCAGTATATGCCGCCACGACGCCCAGCTTCGCATCATCGGATGAAAAACGCCCTTCCTTTGCATAATATCCTTTTAGCATCGGCACGTAGTACGTCTCCCACATCGCATACATCGCTTCAATATCTAGCTGCACCTCGGCCTCACCAGAGCGATAGGACACGATGCTCGCACCTTGCTGCTCCGCCGTACTCAGCATGAAATTCGCAACAGAATCAATCCCGAAAAAGGCGTGTCCATTCGACCATTTATAGTAAAGCTCACTAACTTTTGCAATACCTTCCCACGTACGAAGCATTGATAACTCTGTATTTGTATCACGGCTAAACGCATCCCACACCGTTTTGTTGACGAATACGTTTTCGGTCGCCTTCGCAATTGGCAAAATCGTTAACGTCTGCTCCTTGCCAAGCTGCCCGATTTGCAAAAAATCTTCACGATATTCCGCCAGCTCCTCATCGGAAAAATAATGCGTTAAATCAACGAATTCAACACTATTGCTGACGCGGTACGCATTGTCAGGGTACGACGCGAAAATGTCTGGCAAACGCTGCGCTCCAATTTGATTGTTCGCCGCATCATACACGGCCGTCTCCAAGCGCGAAATGTCCCCTTGACTTTGCGCATCGACTAAAATCCCCTTTTCCATACCAACCGTTTCATTAAATGTTTCGACAAGCTGGTCAAATTTAATTTTCGTATTGCCACTATAATAATGCCAAAGTGTAATTGAAATTGGGTTGTTCGGATCAAGCGGGCTATCATTCGCCTTTTCACTACACCCTTGTACAATCATTACGAATGCAAACAATGCTACTACACGACACCATTTCCTCATGTCGCACCCCTTTCTAAGCTGTTGTTCCATTTATACCAATTTATTAGTAAAAAGTCATATAAATCTATATATAACATATTTTCTACCTGTAGTGCCAATTTTCGCTCTATTTAATTGCACAAAAAAATGCACATAAGCAGACATTCTTCGCTCATGTGCATCTTTGCTAGTTATATAGACGGTGAATATGTTTTAGCCCTTTGTTGTTCGGCTCTTCACATTATAAATTTCAATTACAGAAGACTTACTTTTCTTTCCGCCGCATCAATTTCTTTGATTTTCAGTGCCATGTCGCGTACTAAATCAACAACGAGCGCATTGCCCATACAGAAGTAGCGCATTCGCTTTGCCATGGCTGCTGTCCAGTTATCAGGGAATCCGTTTAAGCGCTCACATTCAACTGGTGTTAAGTAGCGCTTACGTCCATTCACTTCAACAATGTGCGTGCTACGATTTACGGAGCCTTCACTCGTCAGCATTGTGCGCCCCGGTAAATCTAGTGCATCCGTCGGCGACATACCACCTTCTGAGTAAATGTACTGATGCCCTTCCGCTGACGTTCGCTCAATTTTTTTCGGTCCACGCAAATACGCAAACTTCTCTGTTGCCGCTTCCGTTAAATAAAATTCGTCCGCCACGTCCTCTTCAGGCTGTAAAATTTCTGCGAGTGTAATCGGCGCTTTCATAGCAGGCTCTGGCTGAACTGTATACATTTCGCCGTCGATCATAATGCCTGCTGGGTGGAACGTAAATGCATACGAATCTGAAATTTCCACAATGTCTTGTGGCAACGTTCCACTTGCACGACGCTCCTTATACAAAGTTTCCTTCACAGGGAACACGTTCGCAAAAAAGCCTTCTTTTAATAGTAGCTCTTCCTTATCGGCAATTGCCATTTGTTGCTGTGCGTAGTGTAAATCACGCTTGTACGCAAAAATGAACACTCGACGACGACGCTGCGCATAGCCGTATTCACTCGCATTAATGACGCGCCATTCAACAACGTAGCCTAAATCACGAAACACCGCGAGCATAATCGCAAAATCGCGCCCACGTTGCTTTGATGGCGACTTAATTAAACGATCCACATTTTCAAGCAGTACATATTTCGGGCTACTATTTTCTAGAACACGCTTAATTTGCCAAAATAGCACACCTTTTTTTCCGTTAATGCCTTGCTCCTTGTTTAACGAACGGCTCACCGAATAATCTTGACATGGAAACCCTCCGCATAATAAATCAATATTTAAACTCGCAAATTTTTCATCGCTGACCGCCGCGATATCTTCGTTGCTTACTTCACCTTCTATAAAATGACTGCTATAGCACTCAAATGCATCCTGAGCTTTTTTTGATGGCTCCCATTGGTTCGCCCATATTGTTTGAAAATATTCTTTGTCAGCTTTCTCAAAACCTACACGAAACCCACCGACGCCCGCAAATAACTCCACAATATTCAAACTAGTATTTTTCATTACGAACATCCTTTCTATCATCCATCCATTATAAATGAAATGCTCGTCAAGATCAATCCCCCCTTATAACCGAACTTACCCAAAAGATGAACCATTTATGTTCTTATTGTATTCACGTGCAGTCCTTTCGAAAATAAAGTATGCTAAATTTAAATATTGAAACAAAGGAGTTCTTGAAATGGACGTATATGAATTCACACGACAACAGCTTGAAGATCTTTTAAGCGCTATCGTCGGCAAAACATTGGGACAAGTGGATATTAAAAATGTATTTGATCGCACAATTAAAAGTCCCAAAATTACAGGTATCGCAGGCGACGTCATCGAGCAATCGGTGCTTGGCTATCCACCGAACTCAAGCAAAAAGCCTGATATTGTCGTCGATGGCATTGAAACCGAAGTAAAAACAACGGGCATTCGCGTACCGAAGAAAAAAGATACGGGCTTTATGTACGAAGCAAAAGAGCCTATATCAGTAACAGCTGTGTCGCCCCATTCAATCGTTAAAGAAGAATTTGAATCATCAAGCTTTTGGCATAAGCTAGAGCATTTATTGCTCGTCTACTATTTATACGATTCGCCTGTGACCGTCCTCGCTGCTGACTACGCAAACTTCCCAATCAAAGGCTATCACTTCCATGAGTTTAGCGAAGAGGAAAAGCAAATGCTAAAAAACGACTGGCTCATTGTGCGTGACTTCATTCGTTATTTACAGGAAAACTACAACGATTTAGACAAACAATATCCACGCATTTCATCTGAATTACGTCAGCAGCTCATGCTAATCGATACAGCACCGAAATGGCCGCACCCACCACGATTCCGCCTAAAACGTCCAGTTGTTTCGACAATTGTACAAAAATATTTTGGTGCGCAATTGGAGCAGTTAAGCGAACAATATACAAGTTTCAAAGCACTTGATGCACAGCTACATACGTTAACGCAAAAATATAAAGGGAAAACTGTGCGTGAATTAATGGAACATTTTCAAATTCCAATCAATGAAAAACCAAATAAAGGTGTTTCACAGCAAATCATCGTCAATATGTTTGGTGGACATGCTAAAACATTAAATCAAATTGAGCTATTTAATAAAGTCGGCTTGATTCCTAAAACCGTTGTTCAAACTAAAAAAGGTACACGTACAGAAGATATGAAGCTATTTACTATCGATTTTAATGAATGGACAAGCGAGACTACGGAGACGGATGATGATGAAATTATACCGATGACATTTGAACACTCCTTTGTCTACAACTATTTTGCGCAACATCAATTTTTATGTATCATTTTTGAAGAGCCTTCGACAGAGGATACGTTATTTGAAAATACGTTCATCGGCTTCAAACGTCTACTTATTCATGAAGATATACTACAGCAACAAGTTCGACCTGTATGGGAGCGTGTGCGTCACTTAATTCTAAATGACTTACTTGAAGATGTACCTGAACGTAAAAAAGATGGCACACAAAAAGTAACACCCAAAACAGGACTACCGAGTAGCGCACCTAATTTACCGAAAGCAAAAGATTTCAACTTCTTCTTGAAAGGTACAAGTTCTGCCGCTGACGTTAAACCACTTTGTATTAACGGCGTTCACATGTATAATCAACAACTTTGGATTAAAGGTAGTGTCGTTGTCGAAATGCTAGAAACAATGGATTATATTTAGCCATTCCATACACAAAAAAAGAGCTATGCGATCAATGCCGCATAGCTCCTCCTTCATTGTTATTGCGCTGTGATTCCGCCGTCAGCTACAAATTCTGAACCAGTTGAGTAGCTTGATTCGTCTGAAGCTAAGAACACAACTAATTGTGAAATTTCTTCTGGTTGTGAAATACGTTTTAATGGAATATGTTTTGCGAACGCTTCGATTGCGTCTTTTTGGTCGCCTTGCATAATCATTGGCGTTGCGATGACACCTGGATGTACTGAGTTTACGCGAATGCCCATTGGCGCTAAGTTTAATGCCGCTGCTTTCGTCATACCACGTACAGCAAATTTCGTATCTGTGTAACCAACTGCACCGCCAACTAAGCCGTTAATTGATGAAATGTTGACGATTGAGCCGCCGCCAGCTTTTTGCATTGAGCCAGCTACTGCTTTAATTCCTAAGAATACAGATACTTGGTTAATGTTGACGATTTTCATGTAGTCGTCTAATGATAAATCTAAAACGAATTTATTAAATGAAATGCCTGCGTTGTTTACTAACACGTTCACAGGACCGAATTTTTCTTCTGCTTGTGCTACAACATCTGTCCAGCCTTGCTCGCTCGTTACGTCTTGCTTTACGAATAATGCATTGTCTGCACCAAGCTCTGCTGCTAATGCTGCACCTTTTTCTTCATTTAAGTCTGTGATGACAACTTTCGCGCCTTCTTTAACGAATAATTGTGCGTGCGTTGCGCCCATACCTTGCGCTGCACCTGTAATAATGGCTACTTTACCTTCTAAACGTGACATGAATGATGTCCTCCTTTTTTATGATAGTCAACTATCATATTTAAAGTACCAAATTTCTGCTTCATTCGTCAACTACTTGCTCTCACATATTGTAAAAACATATCACGCACGAGTGTCAATTGCTCCTTTGGCATTAGATGCACAGGCAAACGTGGATCGTGCTGCGTGAAGGTACTCTCCGTCATAAACGTGCTAATGTTTTGCACGGTCGTAATAATGTAGACGTTCAAATCAATGTCAGTGCGCAGTGAGCCATCATGTCGCCCGCGTGCTACAATGCGCAATAGTACGTCTGCCATTGTACGGCGAATGTCGTAATATGCACGTATCTCATCTGTTTGCTCCCCGTACGTTTTGTAGCGCTCAAATGCTTTAATGAATTGCATGAATGGCTGCTCCGTCTCGTCGGTCATCTGCACATAATAATTAAACACTTGCTCGATTTTTTCGTACGCATTGATTGGCTGTGCATCAATTGCTTCAATGTGTTCGACCATTTGCACGGTAATGATGTTGTTCACCGCAAAGACGAGCTGCTCCTTATTCGGAAAATAACGATACAGCGTCGCAATGCCAATGTTGGCCGCCACCGCAACTTCCTGCAACTGCACATGATGAATGCCTCGCTCTAAAAAAAGAATTTTCGCTGCCTGAATGATGTCGTCTCGTCGCTGCTGCTTTTGCAACGTGCGTTTGTTTGTTGTCGTATTCATATGCTGCCTCCTCTAAACAAATGTTTCACCGTTCTCGTGTCATTAGTTTACCACGAACGTTCCATTTGTTTCTTTTGTGCTAGTTTCATTTCGTCTAAAAAAGGAATAGTATGCACAAAGGAGTGATGACATGCCATACAACGAAGATCAACGCAAAAAAGAAATGGAGCAAAATCACCACCGCCATTTGAACGAACAAGAACGAAACGAAAATGATTTGACGTCCGCCGAAAGTGAAGTTGATACAGCGAATGATAAGCAATTTGAACAGCAAGAAAACGAGCGCCAATTCGTCGACCGACAAGAGCTAAACGACAACATACATGAAGA
>JAXJTE010000193.1:0-5200 GCA_036309765.1 Caryophanon sp.
ATGTTTTAGAGACTTTTACTTGTCTATAGAACAAGCGTACCATGTTTTCAGTCAATTGAGCTAGCAAAAGCTACCCCTTGACTGACTTCGCTTTCATCCCATAGCTAAAGCAATGAGCTTTCTCGCTCGGAAAATCTGTAAAGAAGAGCACGAGGCATTTTACATGCGCAGCTGCTCGGATGAATGCCGCCGCGCGAAACCGAATTATTTTGTCGAGCTGCATGACTGGAACGATGAGCAAGTGGAAGCACAAATCGAAAAAATCGCCGCAGTACAAGCTTAAAAAAAGTCATTCGAGGCACACACCTCGAATGACTTTTTCATTTCGTATCCTTTTCGTCTTGCAGCGCCTGTACCGACACACGCACGAGTAAAATTGCACATAAAAATAACCCCATGTACGACGCCGTATTTAAATACACCGCATACATTTCATCAATAAACTGTGCAATGGCGAGCAGCGCGACCGAAATAATGCCAAACGTCACGCCGACCGCAAGCAAAATGATGCGTGAAAATAACATGCGCACAAAATTCGCGCTCGTCGGATCTGAAAACAAATCGTGATGTAATGTAACTTTCCCTGCTTCGACTAGCTGCACAAGTCGGTCTAAGCGTCTCGGTAGCTTGCGTAGCTGTGGCAATAGCGTCGAAAATTCTTCCTCTAAACGCTTTTTCGTCTCCATCGGCTCACGAAACGGCTTCGTAATCGATGCGCGCATATATTCCGCTGAAAATGCTTTCGCTTCGTCAAAAAAATCAAACGTTGGATCAATGACGTGAAGCGTACCTTCTAGCGTGACGAGTGAACGCAGTGCCGCCGCAACGGACGCACGGAACTTCAAGCCGTAGTTACGTACGACCTCAAAAATCATACCAACAAGCTCCTCTGCTGGAATATTATCTAAATAAGAAATGCGCATTAACACTTGCGAAATGGACTGCTCCATCTCCTCTCGCTTCGTAATATCGATGTCATCAACGAGTAATACGATGCCATCAAATAAAATATCCGCATCTTCCTGCTGTACGCCCATGAAAAACAGCTTCAATCCTTCTTGCTGCTGCACCGCGAGTCGTCCAACCGAGCCAAAATCGAGTAATACCGGCTCACCTGATGCACGCTCGACATGAATATTTCCTGGGTGCGGGTCTGCATGAAAAACCCCGGCAAATAACAACTGTTCAAAAAACGAATACAAAATATCACGTGCGAAATCTTTTCGATTCGTCTCATGCTCACTAAAAATATTCGCTGCATCGGTCACGCTCTCCCCGTCGATATATTCCATTACTAAAATGTTGTGTGCGCTATACTGCGGGTACACTTTTGGCACATGAATGTGATAAATATTATTTTCAAGTGACTTGCCCATTTGCATCATGTTGCGCACTTCCAGCGAGAAATCCATTTCCTCACGAATCGTCTCGGCAAAACCATGCGCTAGCTCCCGAAAACTCAAGCTCTCCGCCCACGCCGATTTGCTCGTAAGCCACGTTGAGAAGTCAACGAGCAACCCTAAATCATCACGCAGCACTTCTTTTACTTCCGGTCGCAGCAGCTTAATGATGACGCGCTCGCCGTTATGTAATACCGCCTTATGCACTTGCCCAATCGATGCAGCCGCAAGTGGCGTTGGGTCGATGTACGCAAATACTGTCGACACATCATACGGCAGCTCGTTATACAAAATGTGATGCACTTTTTCTGGTGGTAATTTATCGACATTGTGTTGAAGCTGCTCTAGCTCCTCGATAAATATAGGTGGAAATAGCTCCTTACGCGTCGATAGCACTTGCCCAAACTTAATGAACATGCCGCCGCTTTTTTCGAGCGTATCGCGCAACCCTATTGCAAGCTCGCGCTGATTTTCCGGTTGGCGCGCGTATTTGATTGTGCGCGACAAACCGTTCGTCACTGCCACCTTTAAAATGTAGCGCAGTCGCTTTTGATGTCGCCAATGGTTGCGAATGCGTCGCCACCACGATTTTTGCTGTGTGTTATCGACCGAGCCGTTTAATTGCAGTGGATCGACCAGCTCTGAAATTAAATAAAACAGCATCGCTAGCAGCAACATACAGCCAACCCATAAAAGCGCACTCGGCTCTAGCGCAATATGTAATGTCGCTTCGTCGTTAAAATCGGTATAACGCAAATATGTATACCAATACACCGAGGACGTAAGCACGACGCTCGATATAACGGAAATGACTTTGCGAATGAAGTTCACCTGCGCCCCCATTAAACGCCCTGTTATAAAGTAGACGATGAAACCAATAATCCCAATTTGAATAAACCATTCTACATATGTAAAAATCATCATTCGTTCCCCCTCTCATGCGAACGCGTTGCTACAGCACTTTTTTGTTTTCCCTTTTTTAATTAAAATCAAGCACATCGGCGGTCTTCCTATAAATGAACACGTAAATGCGATGAAAAAGTTTCCTATGTTATAGCGGCAGAAACCTATAAAAAACACCAATGTTCGCTTTCTCGTACATTTTCTCATATTTTCCCTTTATTCTTCATTTTATTACATACACGCTGAAAACTCTAAATTTTCTGCTTTTTCTACTTAATTGAAGTGTTTTCGAGCAATTGAAACGAGACACGCGAAAAATTAAAGCGAACGATATGCATTAAAAACATCTTCATAATTCGTTTTTCAAGCACTTTTTTTGTTAAAAAGTTCTTTTCGGCTCGTTTTTTTGAAAATTACGTTGACAAAGGTGAACATTAGGCTTTATGATAGTTACAAATTTAATCAAGCAAATTATGACGACGGAGACATGCTTATTATTCTTTACTTCAAGAGAGCTGATGGTTGGTGTGAATCAGCAGTAAACGTAATTGAGTTCCACTCCTGAATAGATTAGGCGAAATTTGAGTAACTTAATCCGGCTCTTACCCGTTACGTAAGCGAATGAAGACTGCTTCAATGCAGTGAACAAGGGTGGCACCGCGTAATGCTGAATGTTTAGCTTTTCGCCCCTTATGACACAACCGGTATGTATTTGTGTTATAAGGAGTGGAAGGCTTTTATTTTTATATGTACATATGCAGTGAGAGACAGAGGGACTTTTATTGCAGCGTTCATGAACGGCGTGACGGAAGAACGACAGGCATCCACACGTTACACAAAGCACTTTGCTACTTACACATACACTTTGCCACTTTTGCATGTTTTGTAACATTAAAAAATTAATTTCATTATAAAGGAGTTTATTCATTATGACAGTCGCAACAAAAGCTATTAACATTTTCATCGCAGATCCATTAAGCGAAGATGGTATCGCACCATTACGCGCAGCAACAGATTTAGATTTAAACATCATCGTTGATACAGGTCTTTCTCAAGAAGAGCTAATTTCTAAAATTGCAGATGTAGACGTATTATTAGTTCGTTCTCAAACAACTGTAACGCGTGAAGTAATCGCTGCTGCAACAAACTTAAAATTAATCGGTCGTGCTGGTGTTGGTGTTGATAACATCGATTTAACAGCTGCAACTGAACGCGGGATCATCGTTATTAACGCTCCAGATGGTAACACAAACTCAGCTGCTGAGCATACAATCGCTATGATGACATCTTTAGCTCGTTACATTCCACAAGCTTACAACTCTTTATTAAACGGCAAATGGGATCGTAAAACATACGTTGGTGTTGAGCTGAAAAACAAAACTTTAGGTGTTGTTGGTTTCGGTCGTATCGGCGTAGAAGTAGCTCACCGTGCAAAAGGTTCTCGCATGAACGTATTAGCGTATGACCCATTCTTAACTGAAGAGCGCGCTCAAGAACTTGGTGTAACAAAAGCAACTGTAGAAGAAATTTGCGTACAAGCAGACTTCATCACTGTTCACACACCATTATTACCAGAAACACGCAACTTATTTAACAAAGAAAAATTCGCAATGATGAAAGACGGCGTTCGCTTAATTAACTGTGCACGCGGCGGTATCATTAACGAAGACGACTTATATGATGCAATCGTTGAAGGTAAAGTAGCAGGTGCTGCACTTGACGTATTCATCGAAGAGCCAGCAACAGACAACAAATTATTAACGTTACCACAAGTAATCGCTACTCCACACTTAGGTGCATCTACAATCGAAGCACAAGAATCTGTAGCAGTTGACGTGTCTAACGATATCATTAAATTCTTCAACACTGGTACTGTAACAAACCCAGTAAACATGCCTTCTATTCCGAAAGAAAAGCTTGCACAAGTTGAGCCATTCTTCGCATTAGCAGAAAAATTAGGTAAGTTCTTAGTACAAGTAACTGGTGAAGCAGTAACAGAATTAAACGTATCTTACGCTGGTGAAGTAGCAAACTATGACGTGCGCCCATTAACAGCAAGCGCAATTAAAGGCTTATTCTCAACAAAACAAGGTACACACGTAAACGACGTAAACGCACGTTACTTAGCTGAGCAAATCGGCATCAAAATTAACGAGCACAAAACGACAACTGCTAAAGGTTTCACATCTTTAATTACAGTTGAAGTGAAAACAGAAAACGAAGTACACACAATCGCTGGTACGTTATTAAACGGCTTAGGCGCTCGCATCGTAAAAGTGGAAGGCTTCGGCGTTGACTTAAAACCTGAAGGCAACATTTTATACGTGAAAAATACAGACAAGCCAGGTGCTATCGGTCGCTTAGCTACAAAGCTTGCTGAAAAAGACATCAACATCGCAACAATGCAAGTTGGTCGCGCAGACGTTGGCGGTCAAGCGGTAATGTTATTATCAATCGACAACGCTGTTACAACGGAAGAAATTCAATACGTAACAGAGCTTGACAATATCGACGAAGTAAAAGCAATTAGCCTATAATTTTCACAACCCCCTGATGAATCTCCTCGCGAGATCATCAGGGGGTTTTTTTGTCGGCGTCTTTACATACCGCGCCAAAGAGAATATCACATAAAAAGTTTTTATTTTCAGAAAATTAATCTTGTATACAAGTCTCTTTTCCATTAAACTACTACATGTGTGATGCATTGCGCTATTTATTTCTTGTTATTTACAAATTAATAATTAACTATTCCTTTATTTTCACTAGCGTCGCGTAAATATTCACAAAATATTCTGTTTTCTTTATTTTAAGTTGAAGAAGAAAAACGAAGACACTTGAACAGAGGTAGTAAACATCCATTTTTTTACTATAACCTGTGACGAGTGCGACAGACGTGA
>JAXJTE010000194.1:0-15632 GCA_036309765.1 Caryophanon sp.
GCACTGGTTGCGATGGCTCACAATCTACGAAAATGGGTGGGGCATCGCCTCCATTTTTCCGTTCAAACAGAAAAAAGCGGATTCGGAAAACATTTTGTTTTCCAAATCCGCTTTTATTTTGGGCTTATTGGACAGCCCCCTTTTTTTTATACTTTAAATTGCTCGGAAATTTGTTGCAGTTGGTACGATTTGTTTGATAGCTCATTGGCAATCGCGCCGACTTCTTGCATCGTTGCGTTTTGCTCCTGCATTGAGGCTGCTACGTTTTCTGCGTGATTGGCAACCGAATCAGAGCCGTTTGCGATTTCTGTAACCGATGCAGATACTTCCTCTGCACTTGCCGAAATTTCTTCAGCGGCTGCTGAAATTTCTTGAATTTGCGTCGTCATATGATGGATCGACGTTGCAATTTCACTGAATGAAGAGCCTGCTAAATCAATGGATTGTACACCTTGCTCTACAGATTGTAATGATTGTGTTACCGCTTGCTCGACGTTTTGTGTATCTGTTTGAATCGTCGTCGTTAGCTCTGTAATTTGTGTAGCCGATTGCTTTGACTGTTCAGCTAGCTTACGCACTTCGTCTGCTACGACCGCGAAGCCTTTACCATGTTCTCCAGCACGGGCAGCTTCAATGGCCGCGTTTAAGGCAAGTAAGTTCGTTTGGTCTGTAATGTCTGTGATGACTTTTGTAATGTTGCCGATTTCAGCTGATTGTTTTGATAGCTGTTGTACGAGTGTATTTACTGTACGTGTATTTGTTTCAATCGTCGTCATTTGGTTTTGTGCGGTTGTGATGACGTGCTGACCTTCTTGTGTTAAGTGTGCAGTTGATGAAGCCGCGTCATTTAATTGCTGCGTTGATTCTGCAATGCGCTGAACGCCGCTTGCTGTTTCGTCCATTGCGCGTGTCGTTTCGTTTGCCGCAGTAGCTGCTGAGCGTGAAATGTCTGCAATGTCTGATGTGCTTGTCGTTACTTCTAAGCCTGCTGCATTCATTTGTTCTGAGCTTGCAGAAAGCTGCTGAGATGCAGATGATACTTGTGTCGCATTCTCTTGCACGTCACGGATGATAATTTGTAAGTTTTCCTTCATTTGATTAAATGCGTGGGCAAGCTGACCAATTTCATCTCGTGCTGAGTATGTTGAATTCGCAACGGTTAAATCACCTGCTGCAATTGTGTTCGCGCGTCCTACAACGTCTACAAGTGGCGTTGTAATCATGCGGTTAACAAGTACGATCGCTAAAATTGTAATCCCGATACCGAAGAAAATCGCAATAATTGTAACGATTAATGTTTTTTGTACAGCGTTCGTTGCCTGATTTTTCACGACATCGAGCTGCTGCTGCTCATATGTTAAAATAAGCTCTGATGTTTCTAAAATGCCGATGTTTGCTGTGCGAGCAACGGTGTTTGTTAACTCCAACGCGGTAGCTGCATCTTTACGATCTAACGCTGCTAAAATATCATCAACAGCATCGTTAAATTGATTGTTGTAGTTCGTAATTTGTGTTGCGTAGTCTTGAAGCTCCGTCGTTTCACTGCCTACGACTTGTGTGAATTCTTCAATCGCCTCATTTAGCTTTAGCTGATAGTTTGATAAGTTCTCACGGTTTGTGTCATTGTTTTCTAACATTAAAGCACGTACATACAATCCTTGCATAGCCAAACTAAACTGAATATCATTGCTTAGCTGCACTTGCTCAAAGCGATCTTCCACAACAATATCGACCTGTTTATCAATGTGAAGCATTAAAAATAAAATGATAGTTAGCGCAATGACTAACGTAGCTAGAATGCTTAAAAATCCGATGTTAAGCTTTTTGCCTACTGACATACTAATTCCCCCTACTCAAATATGTTTTTTATCATATCGTAAAATATTTTAGAAATATACAACTTTTTTATGAGCTTATTTGACATTTCGAACCAAAAGTTGTGCTTTCTCATTTCTAAATACATGTACTAAAAGACTATGATAACAAAAAATTCAAAAAAATAATTGCGATTGTCAGTTATGAACAAAAATGCGCATAAAAAATATAAAGTACCACGCAAATGGCACTTTACATAAGAAACGTTATTTTTGTTTCAACTGCATGACAACCGTTTCATCTGGTGTTACGAATAATGTTTTTTGTTCAAAATAAATAACAAAGCCTGGTTTTGCACCATTTGGCTTTTTCACATGGCGCACTTCGGTGTAATCAACTGGCACAGCAGATGATTCGCGTGCTTTACTGAAATACGCGCTCAGCACAGCAGCTTCTGCTAACGTTTGCTCGTCTGGTGCGTCGCTATGAATGACAACGTGTGAGCCTGGAATATCCTTCGTGTGCAGCCACGTTTCATGACGCTTCGCAAGCTTAAACGTTAAAAAGTCGTTTTGCTTGTTGTTTTTGCCGACAGAAATGGCAATGCCAGTCGATGACGTGTAGCTTTCTGGTGCAGGTTTCGTCACCTTTTTCTTTTTCTTAGAGGCACGTAGGCGCAGTAATCCTTGCTCCGCTAGCTCCTCACGAATTTCCTCGATGTCACTCGGTGAGGCGTGCTGCACTTGCTGGGCGAGTAGCTCGAAGTACGTTAAGTCTGTCGCTGTTTTTTCTAGCTGTTGTTTGACCATAATGAGCGCATTTTTCGCCTTCGTGTAGCGCGTGTAGTAGTGCTGCGCGTTTTCGACTGGCGTTTTGCGCGGGTTCAACGGGATCGTGACCATTTCGCCAACTTCGCTATAGTAGTTCGCCACCGTTACCGACGTTTCCCCTTTAGAAAATGCATAAATATTGGCCATTAATAGCTCGCCGTATAATTGTAGCGTGTCGAGTTTTTCAGCGCGCGCGTAGTCTTGTTCGAGCTTGCGCATTTTCAGCTGTAATTTATCGCGCTCGTTTTGTAGCCAGCGCTCTAAGTCACCTGCTTGCTGTTTTACGCGGTCACGTTCGGCACGGGCGAAAAAGACGCGGTCAAGCAGTGAACCGAGTGACGTGAAGTTTTCTGCGGCTTCTGCTACGTGCGTAATCGTCGTCGGTGAAAACAGCACTTTGTTGCCGACTTCACAATACGTCGGTGCATGTGCGTTACGCAGCTGCTGTAAAAATTGCTGCCACGCTGTCAGTGCATCGCCGTCACCAATGCGGTGAAGCAGTTCCTGTGCGTGCATCGTTGAAAAGCCAGCGAAATGCTGTTGTACTTCTTTTGCCTCGCGTGGTCGTACGAAAAACGCAGCAACGTCGTCAGCAGAAGTGGTAAATGGATTGGCTTTTTCCTGGGCAGGTGGAGCGATATACGCAGCACCAGGCATTACTGTACGATAGCTATTTACAGCAGGTGGTAAATGCTTTAAGCTGTCGATAATTTTGTTCGTTTGTGCGTCGATTAATAGCACGTTACTATGGCGCCCCATAATTTCTGCTGAAACGATGCGCTTAACTGGATCGCCAATCTCATTTGTTGCGTTAATGTCAAACGTAATGATGCGGTCGCCGTCTTCTTGCGTAATGGCCGCGATGACACCGCCTTCTAAATGTTTGCGTAGCAGCGTGCAAAACATCGGTGGCTCTGCTGGATTGTCGATCGTTTGCGTCGTGATTTGTACGCGTGCATATGCGGAATGAATCGAAAATAATAATTTGTAGTTGTTGCTGTTTGCGCGAATGTGCATCACGATTTCTTGCGCGTTCGGCTGATGTATTTTTGCAATGCGTCCTGTTACGAGCTGCTGTAGCTCCTCTGTCATTGCGGTAGTAAATAGGCCGTCAAATGCCATGAAAAATCCCCTCAAGCTTTCTGTTTACGTGTATGTTGTGTAAGGACGTGTCGCTGTCATTAGCACAAGTAAAGCAAAATACGTAATATTATATAGCTAATAGTAGCATCTTTTCGTATTTTCGGCATTAGTGCGCAACGTGAAATTTGTTGCGTGTAGAGCGAATGATTTATGCTATAATGGTTGCAGTATGCAAAGAAAGGTGTGACGAACCTTGGTGCGTAGTATGACGGGTTTTGGCAGAGGTGTCACAACTACGAAAACATTCCAACTCACAATTGAAGTTCGATCTGTGAATCATCGCTTTTTAGAAATTTATACGAAGTTTCCGAAAGAGTGGATGGAAGCAGAACAATTAGCGAAAAAGCTAATTTCACAAAAAGTGTTACGCGGGAAACTAGATGTTACCGTTCATGTTAAATCATTAGCAGAAAGCGACCAGTTATTCCAAATTAATTGGCCGCTCATTGAAGCATATAAAAAGGCAAAGACAGAGCTATCGGCTGTCGTACCGCTTGATGCTTCATGGACAATGCAGGAGCTTTTATCATTAGAACATGCATTAACATATGAAAAGCAAGAAATTGCAGTCGATGAGCTAACGGCAGCAGTCGCATCGGCTGTTGACGACGCATTAGACGGCTTGATCGACATGCGCGTGCGTGAAGGTGAAGCGCTGAAAAAGGTCGTGCTACAGCATAAGGACGAGCTGCATGAGCAAATTCGCCACATTCGTGATGTCGCACCGCAAGCAGTACAAAAATATCGCGAGCGTTTACTTGAACGCATTCGTGAAGTTGCCGCAAGTGACGTAGTAGATGACCGTGTGCTAGCGGAAGTTGCGTTATTTGCAGAGCGCGTCGACATTACCGAGGAGCTTGACCGTTTGGAAAGTCATTTTGAGCAGCTAACCTTTACGTTAGAGGAAGCGGTCTCTATTGGACGCAAGCTCGACTTTTTAATGCAGGAGATGCACCGTGAAATTAATACGATTGGTTCAAAAAATCAGTCGTCTGAAGCATCGGTAGCGGTTGTACATGCAAAAACGATTTTAGAAAAAATGCGCGAGCAAGTACAAAATATTGAATAATTGTTAACTTTCGCTCATAATAAACAAGTTATACAGTGTAAAAGGAGTTTTGACCGATGAAAAAAGAACGTGGCTTGTTGATCGTCTTATCAGGTCCATCGGGTGTTGGGAAAGGAACGGTTCGTAAAGAATTGTTCTCGCAGCCGAATACGAACTATGAATATTCGATCTCAATGACAACGCGTCAGCCTCGTGAAGGAGAAGTAGACGGTGTAGACTATTTCTTCAAATCACGTGAAGCATTTGAGGCATTAATTGAAGAAGGTGGCTTACTTGAGCATGCGGAGTTTGTCGGCAACTACTACGGTACGCCGCTTACGTATGTAAATGAGACACTAGACGCAGGGCGAGATGTGTTTTTAGAAATCGAAGTGCAAGGCGCAGCGCAAATTCGCGAAAAAGCACCAGATGCATTATTCATTTTTTTAGCACCGCCAAGCATTTCAGAGCTGCGTGACCGTTTAGTCGGTCGTGGCACGGAAACAGAGGAAGTCATTGCTAAGCGCATTGCAACAGCCAATGAAGAAGTAGAAATGATGAACTTATACGATTATGTTGTCGAAAATGACGAAGTACAAAACGCATGTGAGCGCATTAACGCCATTATTATGGCCGAGCATTGCCGCCGCGAACGCGTGGAAAAACGTTATTTATCGATGTTGAAGGGAGAATGAAACAATGTTATATCCATCAGTAGATGATTTAAAACACAAAGTCGATTCAAAATATTCTTTAGTGAGCATGGCTTCTAAGCGCGCTCGTCAAATGCAGGAAGTACAAGGTACGGAGCGTTTAGACACGTATGTATCATACAAGCCAGTAGGACGCGCACTTGAAGAAGTAGCAAGCGGCAACTTACGCATGAAAGCGCAAGCAGCAGGAATCGTATACGAAGACGAAATTTAATTACATGCTTATGAGCTCCCGGAGATTTCTCTTTGGGAGCTCATCGTTTGAAGGGGTGCAAAAACATGATTGGAAAACATATTTTAGTATGCGTAACGGGTGGGATTGCGGTCTATAAAGCAGTAGCACTTGTAAGTAAATTACAACAAGCAGGCTCGGTCGTAAAAGTAATGATGACCGACTCTGCACGTCAATTTGTCAATCCACTTAGCTTTCAAGTGATGTCAAAAAATGATGTGTTTTTCGATACGTTTGATGAGAAAGATTCAAGCGTTATCGCACATATCGATTTAGCGGACTGGGCAGACTTAATCGTCGTCGCACCAGCAACGGCAAACGTCATCGGCAAAGTGGCAAATGGTATTGCTGACAACATGGTAACAACGACGCTTCTTGCGGCGAGCTGCCCGGTTTGGATGGCACCAGCGATGAACGTACATATGTATGACCATCCTGCTGTTATTCGTAATATTGAGCAGCTTCATGTAGACGGTGTGCGCTTTATCGAGCCGTCAGAAGGATTTTTAGCATGCGGTTATGTCGGCAAAGGTCGCATGGAAGAACCAGAAAAAATCGTTGAGCTTGTACGCGCACAGTTCCAGCCGAAAGAACAGCCACTTGCAGGGAAAAAAGTAGTCGTTTCAGCTGGCCCTACACGTGAACGCATCGACCCTGTACGCTTTGTGACGAACTTTTCGAGCGGCAAAATGGGCTACGCGATGGCAGAAGCGGCGCGTGATTTAGGTGCGGATGTTGTACTCGTATCTGGTCCTGTAGCATTGAAAAAACCAGCAGGCATTCGTGTCGTTGATGTGGAGAGCGCACAAGATATGCTCGAAGCAATTGAAGCGGAGTATGATGATGCAAACATCGTTGTGAAAACCGCAGCCGTTGCCGATTACCGTCCGAAAACGGCAGCGATGCAAAAGGTAAAGAAAAAAGACGGTGATACGTTTATGGAGATGGAGCGTACACCAGACATTTTAGCGACGATCGGACAAAAGAAAACACATCAGCTATTAATCGGCTTTGCGGCAGAAACGAATGATGTTGAAACATATGCTGAAGGAAAGCTAACGCGCAAAAATGCCGATTATATCGTCGCAAACGATGTAACGGAAGTCGGCGCAGGCTTCAATGCGGATACGAACACGGTGACGTTAATTGGACACGGTGGCTACCGCGCACGCTTTGAGCATATGCCAAAAACGGATTTAGCGAAGCTGTTATTTGAAACGATTTTAAAGCGAGCTGAGCTGTAATGTTTGCACAAGTCATTGTTGATGTGGCGGCATATCCAGTTGACCGTCCGTTTGATTATCGCATTCCAGAAAGCTTACAGACGGTGCTAGAAGTCGGCAGTCGCGTAAAAGTGCCGTTTGGTCCACGCAACGTGCTTGGCTTCGTTGTTGGCATTTGTGACGAAACGGACGTGCCTGCAAACAAAGTACGTAACGTGTCTGAAGTGCTTGACGTCGAGCCGGTCATTAATGCCGAGCTATTGCAGCTAGCAAAATGGTTAAAGCACGAGACGATTTGCTTTGAAATTGATGCACTACAGCTCATGATTCCATCGGCGCTGCGAGCAAAGTACGAAAAGCGCGTTCATTTGCATGTTGCAAGCGAGCAGCTCCCACCGATGCTACAGACAGTGTTTGGTACGAAAACGACGGCGCCGCTTCAGCAGTTTGAAAAAGCAGGTGCATTGCCATTTATTAAGCAGGCGCTGCGACTTGGGCATGTGACGCTTGAAAATGTCGTGAAGCAGCAGGGCAAGGTGAAAACGGAGCGTTATGTATTCATCGAAGCGGATGTGACGAAGCTTGTCGCCATTCATGACAGCATTTCGAAGCAGGCGAAAAAGCAGCGCGAACTCATCGTTTGGATGCAAGAACACGCAGGACAAATGTATAAACCAGCAGAGATGTGCGAGGCGGCAAACGTTGGTGTGGCAGTGCTACATAGCGTTATGGAACGTGGTGCAGCTACGTTTGTGTCGCAGGAAGTATACCGTGATCCATTTACGAAAGACGTGCACAAAACGACGAACTTGCAGCTGACAGACGAGCAGGACTTGGCGCTACTAGCGATTCAAAAGAAGCTCGACGTACAGCAGGCGCATACGTTTTTACTGCACGGCATTACCGGAAGCGGCAAGACGGAAATTTATTTGCAGGCGATTGAGCAAGTGTTACACGAAGGCAAAGAAGCGATTATGCTCGTGCCAGAAATTGCGTTAACACCGCAAATGACCGAGCGCTTTCGTTCACGCTTTGGCGAGCAAGTGGCAGTGATGCATAGCGGTTTATCGACGGGTGAAAAGTACGATGAGTGGCGCAAAATTCAAAAGGGTGAAGTGAAGGTTGTCGTCGGTGCACGTTCAGCGATTTTTGTGCCGTTTACGAACGTCGGCATTATCATTTTAGACGAGGAGCATGAATCGACGTATAAACAAGAAGACGTGCCTCGCTATCATGCGCGAGACGTTGCCATTTGGCGCAGTCAGTATCACAATTGCCCGGTCGTTTTAGGCAGTGCCACACCGTCACTTGAATCGTTTGCGCGTGCGAAAAAAGGTGTGTATACACTTTTAACGTTATCAGACCGTGCCAAACAGCAAAGCTTGCCGACTGTGCACGTCGTCGATTTACGTGCAGAGCTTGCAAGCGGCAATCGCTCGATGTTTTCGACTGTGCTTGTTGAGGCAATGCGCAGTCGCTTAGCACGACGCGAGCAAATTGTGCTGTTTTTAAATCGCCGCGGCTACTCAAGCTTTGTATTATGTAGAGACTGCGGAACTGTTGTACAATGTAAAAATTGTGATATTTCGCTGACGTACCACCGCACAAATGAAAATTTAAAATGTCATTATTGTGGCTATGAGGAAATGCTTCCGCAGCAATGTCCGTCATGTCAAAGTGAGCATATTCGCTACTTCGGCACGGGGACGCAAAAGGTCGAGGAGGAAATTCATAAGCTATTTCCTGAGGCGCGTGTGCTGCGAATGGACGTCGATACAACGTCGAAAAAAGGTTCACATGAGCAGCTGCTTGATGCGTTTGGCAATAAAGAAGCGGATATTTTACTCGGCACGCAAATGATCGCAAAAGGGCTCGATTTCCCAGACATTACGCTCGTTGGGGTGCTGAGTGCCGATACGTCGCTTCATTTGCCGGACTACCGCGCCGCTGAAAAAACGTTCCAGCTATTAACGCAAGTGAGCGGGCGAGCAGGGCGTCACGATAAGCCTGGCGAAGTCGTCGTGCAAACGTATACGCCGGAGCATTATGCGATTGAGCTAGCGAAGGCGCAGTCGTACGTGCCGTTTTATGAGCATGAAATGACGCAGCGCCGACGTTCGGGGCATCCGCCGTATTATTACATTGCGCTCGTGCAAATATCGCATGAAGACGTAATGCAGACGATCCGCTATGCACAGGAGACAGCAGACTGGCTGCGCATGCATTTACCAAAAAGCGTGCGCATTTTAGGTCCAACCGCCTCTAGCATCGCTCGCCTTCAAAATAGATATCGCTACCAATGTTTGATAAAATATAAAATAGAACCGACGCTCATTCCAACGCTGCATGCGCTCATTGCGATGTACCGTGCGGAGTGGGCAAAGCTCGGCGTACAGTTAACGGTAGATTTAGATCCGGGTATGATTTAAGAAGAGTAGCTGTTCGCTCTAGTTAGTGGACAGATTAGAAACGAAAATATGTGCTGATGACTGTGTTGAACGGGCAGTACATGTGGAAGTTAGAGGAAGCGTTGCGGCGAGACTCCTTGGGGAAAAGCTCGTGCTTCATGACAAACATCGTGTTCGCCGCCGAGCCCCAGGAAAGCGAGCCGCAAAACGCGGACATCAACATACAAAATAACTAATACAATCGGCAACGAAGCCGAATATGCAACGATAGAAAGAGGAATAAACACTATGGCAATTAAAGAAGTAGTAAAAGCACCCGCAACAATTTTAACAACACGAACAAAAGAAGTTGACGTAATCGACGACTCAATTATCGCATTACTTGACGATTTATACGACACGATGGTAGAGCACGACGGTGTAGGCATCGCTGCACCACAAATTAACGTCGGCTTACGTGTTGCAATCGTCGAGCTTGGCGAGGACATTTTAGAAATGATCAACCCAATCGTCATCGAAACAAAAGGCGACATTGTAGAAGATATCGAAGGCTGCTTAAGCTTCCCAGACATTTTCGGTATGGTAAATCGTCCGACATACGTGAAAATCGAAGCGGCAGACCGCGACGGACGTGTGTATGAGCTAGAGGCAGAGGACTTCGAAGCGCGTGCCATTATGCATGAAATCGACCATTTAGACGGCGTATTATTCGATTCAAAAATGACGCGTCAGCTAACGGAAGAAGAGCTAGAAGAACTGTACGCTGAGGAGGAATAGTATGAACATCGTATTTATGGGAACACCTGCCTTTTCAGCGCCAATTTTACGCATGCTGCATGACGAAGGGCACAACATTTTAGCGGTCGTAACACAGCCAGACCGTCCAGTGGGGCGTAAAAAAGTGTTAACGCCAACACCGGTGAAGGAAGAAGCGTTAGCGCTCGGACTTCCAGTATTACAGCCTGAAAAACTGCGCGGCTCAGACGAAATGGCACAAATTATTGCGCTAAATGCGGATTTAATTGTTACAGCGGCATTTGGACAAATTTTGCCGAAAGAAGTACTTGATGCACCGCGCTTAGGCTGCGTGAACGTGCATGCTTCACTTTTACCGAAATATCGCGGCGGTGCACCGATTCACCAAGCAATCATTGACGGCGAGGCGGAAACGGGCGTGACAATTATGTACATGGCAGAAAAATTAGATGCCGGCAACATCATTTCACAGCATGCGATTGCGATTGAAGAGGATGACCATACAGGCGGCATGTTTGACAAGTTAAGCATCGTTGGGCGCGACTTATTAAAAGAAACGTTACCCGCACTTGAAGCAGGTACGAACGACTCAATCGTACAAGACGAATCGCTTGTGACGTATGCTCGCAATATTTCTCGTGAGCAAGAGCGCATTGATTGGACAAAATCAGCGCGCGACGTACACAACCAAGTGCGCGGCTTACATCCGTGGCCTGTTGCGTATACGACGATGGATGAGGCAAACGTGAAAATTTGGTGGGCGCAAGTTGGTGGCGACACGACGGAGCTACCTGGAACAGTTGTCGACATTCAAAAGGACCAGTTCGGTGTTGCGACAGGTGACGGTGTGCTGTACATTACCGATTTACAGCCAGCGGGTAAAAAGCGAATGAGCGCGACGGATTATTTACGTGGCACAGGCTCTACGCTACAGATTGGAGACCGCTTCGAATGAGTAAAAAGAAAAAAGACGTCATTTGGGATGGCAACGTGCGTGATGCGGCATTAACGATTTTATTAACGGTCGATAAAAGTCAGGCATACAGCAATTTACTGCTAAATGATACAATTGAAAAATACCGCATTACAGACGCGAAAGACCGCGGCTTACTAACAGAATTAACGTATGGAACTTTGCAATATAAATATACGTTAGATTATTATTTAGAGCCGTTTATTCGTGGTAACATTGACTTATGGGTGCGCTGGTTGCTCCGTTTATCACTTTACCAAATGCATTACTTAACGCGCATTCCAGCACATGCCGCAGTAAACGAAGCAGTGGAAATTGCGAAGCGTCGTGGACATAAAGGCATTGCATCAATGGTGAACGGTATTTTACGTAGCGTGCTGCGCGATAACGTACGTGATGTGGCAGACATTGCCGACGACGTAGAGCGCCTCGCAATCGAAACATCACATCCACAGTGGCTTGTTGCTCGTTGGGTTGAGATGTATGGCTATGAGCAAGCGGGTGATATGCTGCGCGAAAACAACGTGCCACCTCTACAGACGATGCGTGTGAATAAGACGCGCGTAACGGTTGATGAAGCATTACAAATTTTAGAGCGTGAAGGTGTGCAGGCGCGTCGCAGTGACGTGTTACCAGAGTGCATTCATTTAATGAGTGGCACAGCATCACGCACGTCTTTATTTAAAAAAGGCTTCGCAACGATTCAAGACGAAAGCTCGATGCTTCCAGCGACTGTGTTAGACCCACAGCCAGGTGAGCGCATTTACGATATGTGTGCAGCACCAGGCGGCAAGACGACGCATATCGCAGAGAAGATGAACAACGAAGGTAAAGTACTCGCATCGGATTTACATGCGAAAAAATTAAATTTAATTGATGAAAATGTCGCGCGTTTAGGGTTAGACATCGTAGAAGCGATTCCACTAGACGGACGAAAAGCAGCGGACTTACTCGGTGAGGCGAGCTTTGACCGCGTGTTAGTGGACGCACCTTGCTCAGGTTTAGGAGTTATGCGCCGCAAGCCAGACATTAAATATACAAAGCGCGAGGAAGATTTAGCGAATTTACAAACGATTCAGCTTGCACTGCTTGATAACGCCGTACGCATTTTAAAGCCGGGTGGTCGATTAGTGTATTCAACATGCACAGTGGATCGCACGGAAAATGAAGGTACAGTTCAAGCATTTTTAGCAAAGCATCCACATATGGAAGCGGAGCAAATGACGTTGCCACAAAGCTTAATGGACAAGCAACAAAACGGCATGCTACAAGTATTCCCGCAAGACTTTGGGAGTGACGGATTTTTCGTAGCGTCGTTTCGTAAAAAAGGAGAATAAATTGTGTTAGAAAAACAACATGAAGAAATGAAAGACCAAATCGAGGAGCGCATTCAAGATTTAGTCGTAGAATCAGCTGCTACACGCCGCATGAAAAAGGAAAAACCTCAGCTAAAGGAATCAATTTATTCACTGCGCTTAGATGAATTACAAGCGTGGATTGAAGAAAATGGCGAGAAAAAATTCCGTGCTGCACAAGTGTTTGAATGGTTATACGTCAAGCGTGTACAAAACTATGACGACATGACGAACATTCCAAAATCATTACGTGATAAATTAGCGGATAACTTTTTACTAACGACGCTTTCAACAATCGTGAAGCAAGAATCACAAGACGGCACGATTAAGTTTTTATTCCAGCTGCAAGACGGCTATTCAATTGAAACCGTATTAATGCGTCATGAATACGGCAACTCGATTTGTGTGACGACGCAAGTAGGATGTCGCATCGGCTGTACGTTTTGTGCATCAACACTAGGTGGCTTAAAGCGTCACTTACTTGCAGGCGAAATCGTCGAGCAAGTCGTGAAGGTGCAACAAATTTTAGACGAGACAGAAGAGCGCGTATCATCAATCGTGATTATGGGTATTGGTGAGCCGTTTGATAACTACGACGCGATGATGAACTTCTTAAAAATTATGAACCACGATAAAGGGTTAAATATCGGGGCGCGTCACATCACGGTATCGACGTCAGGTATCGTGCCGAAAATTTATGAGTTTGCCGATGAAGAAATGCAAATTAACTTCGCGGTATCGCTGCACGCACCGAATCAGGAGGCACGTCAAAAACTGATGCCGATTGCGCGTGCGTACAAAATTAATGAGCTGCTTGATGCAGTGAAATATTATACGAAAAAAACAGGTCGTCGCGTCAGCTTCGAGTACGGCTTAATGTCGGGCGAGAACGATTCGGTAGAAGTAGCAAACGAATTAGCGGATTTAATTAAAGGTATTAAATGTCACGTCAACTTAATTCCGATTAACTACGTACCAGAGCGCGATTATGTACGTACGTCACGCAACAGCATTTTCGCGTTTGAGAAAGCGCTAAAATCACGCGGGGTGAACGTCACGATTCGTCGTGAGCAAGGTGCGGATATCGCAGCAGCGTGTGGGCAATTACGTGCTCAAGAGCGAGCTGAAGAAACAAAGTAGGTGAACTATTGTGAATTTCACAGTCGAATCAGATGTGGGCTTAAAACGAACGGTTAATGAAGACCGGGCGCACGTATCGACGCGAGAGGACGGGCTAATGCTCGCGCTTCTTGCGGATGGTATGGGTGGTCATAATGCAGGAGAAGTCGCAAGTGACATGGCCATTACGTTATTTGAACAGCATTTTTTACAAGCGGACGAGGAAGTGTTTGCAACGTTTGAGCAAAAGCAAGAGTGGCTAGCAAAAACGGTGAAATCAATCAACACGCAAGTATATGACTATTCATTATTGCATGAGCAATGCGCGGGCATGGGCACAACTTTAATTGCAGCACTTATCGATGATGAACATTTCACAATTTGTCATATTGGAGATAGTCGCGTGTACACATTTACAGAAACGTTTGCGATGCAAGTAACGCGCGATCATTCGTACGTAAATGTACTCGTCGACCACGGCGAAATTAGTGAGGAAGAAGCACAAACACACCCGCGACGCCACGTTATTACGAAGGCAATTGGCACAGAGCGAAAAGTCGAGCCAACGTTTTATGCGTTTCAGGCGGAGAAAGATATGTATATTCTTCTTTGCTCAGATGGTTTAAGCGATAAATGTAGCACCGAGGAAATACAGGCGATTTTAGTGCGACAAGATGAGCTGGAATACCAAGGTCGCATGCTTGTGCAGCTCGCGAATGATAGCGGTGGAGAAGATAATATTTCACTTGTCTTACTTTATAATAGTTAGGGGGTGTAAGGTATGTTGGAAGGAAGACGTATAAGTGACCGGTATAAAGTGATGCATTTAATTGGCGGTGGTGGAATGAGCCACGTCTATTTAGCGCATGATATGATTTTAGACCGAGAAGTAGCGATTAAAGTATTGCGCTATGATTTTAAAAATGAAGAAGAGCTTTTGCGTCGTTTTCAGCGGGAGGCACTATCCGTAACGAGCCTTGCACATCTAAATATTGTAGGCATTTATGATGTCGGGCAAGATGAGGACATTCATTATATTGTCATGGAATATGTCGAAGGGCAAACATTAAAGCAGTACATACAAAAAAGCTCGCCTATTCCAGTGCAGCGAGCGGTTGACATTATGCGCAGCTTAACGAATGCCATTAGTCATGCTCATGATAATCATTTAATTCACCGAGACATTAAGCCGCAAAATGTATTGATGACACAAGACGGCGAAGTGAAGGTGACGGACTTTGGCATTGCGGTGACGCTGAACGCGACTGCTTATACGCAAACGAATTCAGTGCTTGGTACGGTGCATTATTTATCACCAGAGCAAGCACGCGGCGGCATGGCAACGAAAAAGTCTGATATTTATGCACTTGGTGTCGTACTATATGAGCTGTTAACAGGGGAGCTGCCGTTTTACGGTGAATCACCCGTTGCGATTGCGCTAAAGCATTTGCAGGAGGAGACACCATCTGTTCGTGCCAAGTATAGCTACATACCACAAAGCGTGGAAAACGTCGTGCTGAAGGCGACAGCAAAAGATCCGCTTCACCGCTACAACAGCGTAGAGGAAATGGAGCAAGATTTAATGACGGTGCTTAGTCCGGAGCGTTTGCAGGAAAAGAAATTTGAACTGCCGCTAGATGACGATGCAACAAAGGCAATGCCGGTTATTAAGCCGATTTTCCCAAAGGTAGATGAAACGTTGGCGAAGCGCGGTGCAGCCATTATCGATGACGAGGACGATGATGATGTCATTCTCGTTGCACCGACAAAGCCGTTGCTCGACAAACAAGAACGCGTACAGGACGAACCGCCACCGAAAAAGAAAAAATCGCGCAGTCCGCTCGTTATTGGTTTAATCGTCGGCTGTCTTGCGTTCATTGCGCTGCTTATCTTTTTATTACCATCTATGATGATGCCAGCAAAAGTAGCAGTGCCAGACGTCTTGAATTTGCCAGTTGAAGAAGCGATGGAGCTGTTAGAGGAGCAAGGCTTTACGATTGGTGAGGAGCGAGAACGA
>JAXJTE010000195.1:0-2331 GCA_036309765.1 Caryophanon sp.
CGGACCGGTGTTTTGCCTCCAGCTTCCTTCAGATTCCGCGTCACCACGGACACCCTTGCTCTTGGCTAACCTCTACTTCTGCCTTCGGGGCTCGGGACTTACACCCTAAAGTTTATGCGCATGCTGGGCGCACAATAAAAACAGCTGCGCCTTCACGCAACTGTTCCCTTATGCAAATAACTTCAAACCGACGACGCTACAAATAATAACAGCGATAAAGAAAATGCGCTTCCAGTCACGCGATTCCCCGTAAACGAACATGCCGACAAGCGTACCCCCAACTGTGCCGATCCCCGTCCAAATTGCGTATGACATGCCAAGTGGTAACGTCTCCATCGCAAGTGCCAACAATGAAAAGCTCGCCGCAAAGCCGAGTACTAAGACGATATAGCCTGATGTTTTTTGCCCTTGTGCGACGCGGTTCATGCCGAGTACCCCAACAACTTCAAACAACCCTGCTGCAATTAAATAAAACCAACTCATGCATGCTCCTCACTTTCTGGCGTTACAAGCTTCAAGCCTAAAATCCCTGCAATTAACGTACATAATAAAATAATTTTCATTGCGCTCGTCTGTGCATCAAAGACGAAAATATCAACAAGTACCGTGCCGACTGCGCCAAGCCCGGTAAAAATGGCGTACGCGGTTGCGACCGGAATTTTTTTCGTCGCTTGAATAATAAAATAGAAGGAAAAGAAAATACAAACAGCTGTGCCGATCCATTGCCATGTGGTTTCAGAATATTTTAAGCCGGTCGCCCAAATAATTTCGAGCAGCCCCGCAACTAAAATAAACACCCAATATTTCGTCATCGTGCTACACCTCGTTTGAAAATTTGCCAGCTTGCCTCGATGCGCTGTTTTACGCGAATCGGTCCACCGTATAACATTTCAATGTGACATGCATCCATAATACTTAAATAAGCTTGAGCAATTTGCACACTCGGAATATGTGTTGTGAGCGTCTCCTCTTGGCGAATGAGCAGCTCCTTCACCGCCTGTTCAATCGTATCTAAATAGTAATACACATATACCATGACACGCTTTTCCAAATGCTGCGGTGGATAGATCGACATACGTAACCAAAAGCGCGTCTCAATGCGTGCCTCATAACGTGCTGCCGTATGATGTAAATAATCACATAATGCATCAATCGTCTCCATTTGTTCCACTTGTGCAAGCGTATACGCAAGCTCCTCGTTCATCGCCTGCTCACATGCAGCTAAAAACAATTCATCTTTATTGCGAAAATGCGTGTAAATGGATTGCTTTTTAATACCGACAGCCTCTGCGACAAGCTGCATCGACGCCCCTTCATAGCCATGTGTCACAAATAAATTCATCGCCGCGATTTTTAAATATTGCTTTGACATAAATCCGCACCCCTTCCGAACGTTCGTCAGTTAATATGCTGTAACGATAGCACACATTTCTCACTATAGCAAACGAAACGAGCAGCGCGATTGTCTGCCCGTTTCGTATCATCTGTTCGCTTCTTCCACCCATCCATGAACAGTCGCCCATGCATGCTCTAGCTCGCCTTGTGCGACATATTGCTCTAGCTCCTCATCGACTAAGCGTCCTAGCAGCGCACGACTTTTATCGCGCGGTACGTTCGCCAATACGTGCTGACGTGCTTGCGCTAAAAAGCTGACGTACGCATCGTAGCTCTCTGGGAACTGCTCTTCGAATCGCTGCTTCAACTTGCGCGTTAAGCTTGGGCTCGCCCCGTCCGTACAAACAGCGATCGACAGCGCACCACGACGCACCACTGCTTGGTTGAGCATATTGCCTTGTGACACATCGTCTGCACGTAAAATAAGCTGTTGATTGTTTACTGCTGTGCTTACCGCTTCGTTCACCGCTTTATTGTTCGTTGCGACAAAAACGATGAAAGCTCCTTCGACATCAGCTGGCTCGAAACCCCTATCTTGCCACACACCATTTAAAGCTTGCAGCAGCGTGTTCGCCTCGTCCGTAATCGTCGGTGAGATAAGCGTTACGTGAGCACCGTATCCTTGCAATGTGCGCAGCTTTTGCGTTGCGATCACACCACCGCCAACGATGACGATTTTTTTCTGTTCGATATTTAATGCTATTGGGTAATACATACTTATTCCTCCAAACGTTTTTTCGTGCGCTTCGTATCGTCCTCATCCACGCGTAGTACAGCTTTTGCGACCATCGCCAACAGCGCGAGCATAATGCCCATACCGACGACTAAATACATCATCTTGACACTCCCACCCTTAAAGGGGCAAGCTGTTTCCTTCGGAAACAGTGGGATTCTTGCTACCAAAGGCGAAGTCTTTTTCAAGTATCGCTGACGTGC
>JAXJTE010000196.1:0-14056 GCA_036309765.1 Caryophanon sp.
CAGCTGTATAAAAGTAGCTAATCAACAGACCTGAACAAATAATACACTTAGTAGCACCCCTGTTGTCATAAAGTCATCATGCATATGTTCCATTTTCGGTGCGACTTCACTCGTTACGACAAAATCCATCGCCAAAATACCAATGTAATGCACGCTCGATGTCGCAACACCTAAAAATAAACTTGCGCCCATTTCCTTTGAAACTACATTCGTCGTAATTTTTGTATTATGAATGATGTAGAGTGCAACATAAGATGCTGTAATCGCAATGAGAATCGAGCAAACGACGAGCAACTTATTGTATGTATATGCCACATTGCTATAAACCATGGCGTCCATACCTATATAATGCATGAGCAAAATACCCGTTCCCATGAGTACGCTCGCAAACCACGTACCCTTGCCTGAAATGCGTCTTCTTGTGACAATATAAAACGCAATATACGATGCAATAAGTGGCGGAACAATCGATAGTAATGTTTGGACATAATTTAATGTCATCGTACCCGGAATTGCAATGGCTGACATACCGATAAAGTGCATCGACCAAATACCTAAGCTCATCACAACAGCCGCTAGCAGCAACCAAATGTTATCACTCACAAAACTTGGTTGTCCTCTACGATTGTTTAAATAAATCGCGGCAAATGAAGATAAGCAAGAAACGACAATCGATGTAATGACTAGCTCTGGAACAATTGAAATGTCAATCGGAATTTGTATAGCTTGTATACTGTTCTTGATCATAAGCGCTCCTATATTTTATTTAGACATAGTAAACCGATCATACATAAAGAAATAAAATAATTAATACATTTATTCATTTACAACATCGACAATCCATAGCTCTGACTGGCTACCGATACGCATTGGTGGGCCCCAAAAGCCAAAGCCACTTGAAACTAAAACATGCATATCATTTTTCATTTCATGACCATAATCAACCTCAAAAATTTGATTCGTTATCCATTCGTTCGGCCATAGCTGCCCGCGATGTGTATGCCCTGAAAAATGTGCATCCACGCCTGCCTGCTCTGGCGTATGTAAATCATCTGGTGTGTGATTCATCACAAACCACGGTAAATCATGATTAACCGGCGCTAACGCTTCAATCGCTAGACGTTCTTCATTTGTGCGATCCTCTTGTCCAGTTACATATATCATATCATGAATGTTTATCGTTTCATCTAATAACATATGAACATTTGCCTTTTCCATCTCAATTACAAGTTCATCAATTTTGCCACCATAATATTCATGGTTGCCAAGTACCGCGTATACACCATGCTTCGTGTCAAGCTGAGATAAGATCGCTGCCATCCCCTCTTCCACAAACCATTTCGGATCATCGTCAATCAAATCACCGACAAGAAATACGATGTCTGGTTCAGCTTCATTCGCTAAGTTCACAAAATTTTGCAAATGATCTTTATGTGATAACACGCCTAAATGAAAATCAGATGCGACAACAATACGCATTGGCTGCGACATCAGCTTTGATACATTCATCGTCGTCTGATGTACAACGGGTGTGTACGCATTATACAGACCAACAAAACATAGTACGATGATACTCAGCACTGCGCCCCCACCGACAACCTTTTTATTTCGGTAACGCAGCACATAATAAATGAAATTTCCTAGTAGTGAAAATAACAAACCGTACTGGAAGAAAAATAACCAATAGCTCCCGATAATTTTAAATGCCTCATGTATGCTACTTCCAAAATACGTAAAGCTAATGGCATACAACACAATCCAATACAGGCGTGTATAACGCGTCATGCCAAAAACTTGCAGTGTGACATGCAAGTTTTTGCCGATGTAGAAAACGAGTAAACAATATACAGCAATCGCAGCTGCACCAATTAAAATGGACATTTTGTCTGTCACAAAGTATTTCCTTGCGTGACAGATTTCACCTCTCCTTCATTAAATCATTAATAGATAAAACAATTTATATTTTTATTAGTAAATGTATTAAAACATAAATTTCAATTGTTACACGTGAAACAATTATGAATGCGCGATGAGCCAAAGCAGCATTTTTTGATCATTGTCTTTATTTTGGCGCTTAATTTTTCGGTTCAAATAACGCGATAACGTCGTATGAGACATGCCCATTTCCTCGGCTGCTTTTCGAATCGAATAACCGAGCGCATCAATCTTTTCTCGCAATAGCTCCGGTGTTAGCTCAGAAATAGAAGGAGTAGCTGGAACATCATCTTCTAACGGGAGTTCAATTTGTTCCTCAACGACTGGCACCTCCTCAGCTACTGGCTCATTTTCAGGAAATGCCTTATCGTCAACAGATAAGTCAACTAAGTCTTCTGTATTTGGCAAAATAATGCGACGACGATTTTCCTGTACCACAATTGTTGGAGGCATAATCGTGATGCTAATTTGGCTAAAATAATTTTGCAGCCAGCCTTTTTTGCCAACTTTCTTTTCATCTAACGGCTCAACATAGTCCCATTGCTGAATGACTTCATCCTTTTGCAAATCATCTAACACTTCTTCTAAACGATCGCGAAGTTGCATGCCATTGAAGCGAGCAGGGAAATCAATTTCATCTAGCAGTGTCGCAATTTTAAATGGCTGATGAAGCGAACCTTTAATTGTGCGAATTTTCCACTGGCGACTTAAATAACGCGTTAATCGTTTATGCTCGCGCTCTGTGACGTAGCTATATTTAAATACTTTTAAATCGAGTACGCCTAAACTAGACTTCGTGCCGTCTAAATAAGGCTGTAAAATGGACGATGGGCGAATTTGTAATGCATAAATGCCTCGTACCTCGTTTGTCCGCTTATCAAATGCCATGCGCACGCTACCGACCTCAAACATGCGTTTAAAATCTTGGAAATTGTACAGCTTTGATTCCATATCTTGTGCATTGACAATTTTCACGCGCTCTGGTCCATCGTTTAAGGCGACCCACACACTCGTTAACGCTGCCACACGACGCATAATGTTAAATCGTTCGCGCTCTTTGAATTTCAGCTTCTCGATGCTATCTCCCTTTTCATGATGACGTAATAGCAGCGCATCGTCACTGTGAAATTCAATAAAGCCCTCCTCATCTCGTTTCCCAGTCATCCACAAATACGACACTAAATCAAAAATATCTGCCGTTAATTCATCCAGTGAGCTAAGTGTCGTAGCGACTAAATCTACGCCAAGCGGGTCTGCCTCTTGCACGTGCGTTAACGGCATCGGTCGCAGCTCTGCAACACCGTGTAGCTGCCCTTGATTATCGACAAGCTCCGTGCCCATAAAACCGGTCTCCTTTTCTTCAAATCCATTTTTCTTCGTCACCATGTCACGCATTAAGTGAAATGTCGTGCTCGAATTGGCATAAATATATTCACGATCATAAACCGGCCCATCAAAATCTGGCAACGACACCTCATCAATATACGGCTGCATTTCCTGCACAATTGTATCCGCAAAATTTTCAACTGCGGAACGAATTAAACGCTTTGTTGAAAACTTGTACTCGCTTAAGTCATTAACGATGAATACAAACAATGCACGAAACGAATCGCTCACAAGTGGTGCAAGCTGCTGTTCTGCACCTTCTTCAATCGTCGTCATATACGCATCTTGCTGCCAAATTTTTAAAAGCAACGGATAATCGCTAAATAAATAGCGCGTTTCTTCAAAAACCGCAATTTTCGTCTGTTCAAACGTTAAACGCACCGTATCGGAAAGTTCCATATAGTTCATATAATGCACCACCTGTATGTATTTTATTTCTAGTATAACAAAATGCACCATTACAAATAATCATTTTACCCTGAAATGCACCATTCTACACATGTTTGCATAAACAATTAATATTATTTCAATAAAGTGCACCATTTGTTCTTGTAAAAATGATGCACTAGCAACCCATTGGACAAACCCGTGTACTATTTTAAATATATGCACCAGCAAATGCACCACTCAAAAAAATGAACCATCCAAAAGTTAAAATACATAAAATTACAATTAGAAATATAAATGTAATTTTATGTATTTTAAAGGGCGTTTTGGGACAAACCCGTGTACTATTTTGGGACAAACCCGTGTACTATTTCGCGTAAAATGCACCATTTGGGACAAACCCGTGTAGTAAGAAATCGCGTCAAATTAGGATTTCACCTCTTTTTGGTGCATTTTATAGGACGCTTGTGAGTGGTGCATTCCCAACCCGTGTACTATTTTTTTTTTTTTCGCGCTTCATTTTGGGACAAACCCGTGTACTATTTGCATTTTTAGTTGATAAGAAATGTTAATGTACCAATGGTTTAAGTACCTTGTCATAGTGGTGCATTTTTTTGCACCACATGCATGTTTTTGGGACAAACCCGTGTAGAATAATTTTTTTTAAGAAATTTGGTAACCGTTGGGGCTGTAGGTCTCACGAGCATTCCAATTTTGGTGCATTTTACGCTAGAGGAGCCGATTTTGCACCACACCGATTTTGTATAATACACGTACATACAAAACGGAGGTGATTTTTCATGTTACAAAAACGTCTACAATTACTATTTCCAAACGGCTTTGTCCGTAAAAGCAACACGCAAATGCACCAAGTTGAACGAAACGGTGTCGTATTTACCGTTAAAACAAAACAGCACTTCGAACAGCACGGCGTAAAAGGCAATATTGTACACAGCTTTGCCCAGCTCGAAAAAAGTGCACCACATTGTACACACTTTACGCCTAACGTGTTCCGCATTGGTGCGTTTAACAACGTAACTGAAACAATCAGCGGCTTCACCGAGCACAATTTACAACAAATTAACACGTTCGTCGTCGATATTGATACACATAAATACACACCGCAAGAAATTTTATTAACGTGCATGGATCAATCAATTGGTGCACCGACATGGATCGTGAAAACACCACGCGGCTATCAAGTATATTTTGTCCTTGCACAGCCATTTTACATCTCAAACGCGAAGGAATTCCGCACATTAGCAATCGCTAAACGCATTGCGCACAATTTAAAGCGTAGTTTACAAGACGTTCAAGCAGATTTATATTGCAACGACTTCGGCTTTTTCCGCGTGCCGAGCAACGTCGTATGGGAGCAGCATACATACACGTACACAATCGACGAGCTCATTCATTGGTCGATGCGCTTTGACGATGCCGAAAACGTGTTATTTACGCTGCCGAACAAACAAGGTGGTGCATTAATGAACACGCCTTGGTGCCAAGCGCTATTACAATCGCAAAACGTTCGTGGTAAAAAAGGGCAAATTGGACGTAACAACATGCTATTTACGCTTGCTTTAGTATGCTTTCATGACGGCTGGTGCAAAAGTGAGACAAAGCCGTTTATTAAATGCTTCAATCAACGCTTTTATGCACCACTAAAAAATAACGAGGTCCACACAATTGTCGAATCAGCATTCTCAGGTCGCTATAGCGGTCCATCTGCACAATACATTGAGGCATTACTTGAATTATATGCACCAGAACATACCCAACGCGTTTGCTTACACTCAACATGGTATAAATTTAAAAAATCACGTGACGAACGTGTACGTAGCCATAATGACGAATGGGAACAAGACTTAATCAACTACATCACGGCGCAAAAAGACGAAAATGCACCGTTTCTTTGGGCTACCCAAAAACAAATGTGTGACGCAATCGGCATTTCATCAAGCACATTAAACGACCTTATTAAAAAATCAACGAACCTTGTATTAACACGCATCGGCAAAGGTCGGGGTGCAAAAACAGGCTGGACGACTGTTGCATTATATAAACAGTTTTTAATCAACGCTGCCATTGAACGCGCAAAAGCACATACACATTACTACACAGCTTTGCATTACGCATTCGAATATTATGCACCACTTGAGCAAAATGCCGGCTATGATGCATTGAAACAACAACTATTTGGAGGTACTACTGTCACCTTTGAGAAATACTCCAATGTGCCTTAACATATTTCTAGTGCTGCTAGTTGCTAAATATTTTAATATGTACTCTAGGACTTTTTTGATATACTGATAGATAATTAGGGTGATTAAGGGGATTGTATATATGAGAAATAGCATATTGCTAAGTTTAGGTTTGATTAGTTCTTTGATGCTTGGGGCTTGTTCTGATGAGCAAAATACGGATGAACGGTTATTAGTAATGAAGGATGAAAAATTTAGTGTGGGGTTATTGCTTCCAGATATTGGTATGGGTGACCAATCGTTTAATGATTTAGTCGTTGATGGTTTGTTAGAGGCACGTGACGATTTAGATATTATTTGGTCCTATCGTGGTTTAGAAACATCAGGCTCATTAGAAAATGGACTAGATGAGTTAATTGCTGAAGATCACGATGTTATTATTGCAGTTGGTTACACAGTTCAAGAGCAGTTAGAGAAAGAAGCAGCCGAACATCCTGAGCAACGTTTTGCGCTCATTGATACGATTAGTGATGTTGAGAATGTGGATAGCATTGTGTTTAACGAAAAAGAGGGCAGTTATTTAGCTGGTGTTTTAGCAGCACATGTAAGTAAAACAGGCATTTTAGGGTTTTTAGGTGGTTTTGATGATGAGGTTATTATGCGTTTCCATGATGGTTTTTTAGCAGGTGCGCAATCAGTCAATCCGAATGTGCAAGTGATTAAATTGTTTGCAGATACATATTCAGATGCGAATATTGGGGCAACGATGGCAACGACGATGATTGAACAACAGGCAGATGTGTTATATGCAGCAGCGGGCTATACAGGGGTTGGTTTGTTGCAGCAAGCACAAAAAGCAGGTGTGTATGCAATTGGGGTCGATAGTGATCAATATTTCTATGCGGAAAAAGCTGTTGTAACGTCGATGCAAAAAAACTTAGACGTAGCGGTGTATTCGTATTTAGAAGGGCTAATTGCAAATGAAAGTAGCAATCAACAAGTGTTAGAATTCGGTACAGAAAATGGCGGTGTCGGTTTATCTCCAATTCGTGTTGTAGGTAATGCGAGTGATCTTGAAGAGAAATTAGAAACAATCGACGTTCCATCGTCAATGAATTAGGAGAGTGCATATGTCGATTAACAAAAAGCTTTTAACGTTTGCAGGATTACTTATTACCGTCTCTGTTGTGTTGATTAGTATATTGATTGTGAATATGACAGCTATTCAGTCCTCTAATGCAGATGTTATGCCAAAAATTATGGCCCTAGAGGATGCGAATTTGCAGTATATTGAGCTAGAACAAATTATTAGCGATTATGGGAATATCATTACGGTGAAGCAACCGCCAAGTGTAATGGAATCTGTGCAAAATGAGCTAGAGAAAACATATGCGCTAATCGAAGAAAACAGCACGATTGTTAAAAATTTAATTCACTCTGACACAGAGCTAGAACAGTTTAATGCGTTTGTCGAAAAAAATACGACGTTGAAGCAAGGGTTACAAGAGGCTATTGCGTCTCAAAATGCGATTAACGTTCGTACAGAGCTAGCACGTTTTGCAGGTCCACTAAATGATTTATATATGTTAAAAATGTATGCAACAACAGAATATGATTTAGTACAAGAGAGACTACATGATCGTATTGCAACAGCGATTTGGAGTGCGGTTGTCGGCATTACAGTATTAATCGTCATCGGTGGTTTCTTCACATGGTTTATGACATTACAAATTACGAAGCCGCTAAATGAGCTAGCACGTAACGCCGAGCGCATCGCATCAGGAGAGTTAACGGTTGAGCCACTTAGCTATAACGGGCGTGATGAAATTGGTGCATTGAATACGTCGTTCACAAAAATGGCGCAGCAACTGCGAGAAATTTTAATGTCGATTAGCAATGCAACGAATCATATTGACGATTTAACAGACGGCCTGCTTGAGGAAAATAAGCAATTAAAAGGCATGAGTGAGCATGTAACGAGTGCAACGAATCAGCTGTCAGTCGGCTCATACGAAATTGCTGGCTCAATGGACAATGCGATGGATCTTGTACAAAAAATGGATATAGGCTTCACCCAGTACGTCAAAACTTCAGCAGAGTCTGTTGAACGTAGCCAACACGCTGTTGAAACGATTCAATCGAGTCAACATGCCATTATTCAACAGCAACAGCTCATTGAGAAAAATATTGAGACGACATCAACAATTAGTGAAGTGTCAGAGCGTTTCTTAGAGCAAACGGCACAAATTGAAATGATGGCGCAAGTTGTGTCGGGTATTGCGGATCAAACGAACTTGTTGGCATTGAATGCATCAATTGAGGCAGCACGAGCGGGTGAACACGGAAAAGGTTTCGCAGTTGTAGCAGAAGAGGTCCGTAAGCTTGCAGAGCAGTCTAACACGTCCACTAAGGAGATTTTTGATGTCGTGAGGGATATTAAGCTCGGAATCGATGAAATGGCTTATTCGGTGCGTGAGGGCGTTCAAATCGCAAATGAGCAAAATGAGTCGATTCATGTAACGACAGATGCGTTCCATTTAATCCAACAGCAAGTGGCACTCATTGTGCGCGACATTCAATCGGTTGCGAGCAATATGGAAAATTCACAGCAGCTCGGGCAAAATGTTTTGACGCATATTGGCTCCATTCATAGCGTTATTGAAGAAACAGCAACGAGCAGTGAAGAAATTTCACAATCCACGGAGCAACAGCTTCAGGCAATCGATACAGTCGTTAAAAATGTATCGTCATTACAAGACTTAACAAACCGTCTAAAAGAAACGGTAACACAATTTAAAATGTAAACAAAAAAGGTTCAGACCATGATGTCTGAACCTTTTTTGTTTTTAAGACGTTATTAGCGCTTTACAGAGGATTTTATTACGAAAACGCACGAAACATCATTCTTTTGTGAAAACGTGTTAGAAGGCTATTTTAGTCGTTTTAAATAGACGGTGAATGTATTTTAGTGTTTTGTTAATTGGCTTTCCGTGGGCGTGACTCGAGCTTGTAGTCTCGCGCTCACGTTTTTCCCGCTGGAGTTCGCCTCTTGTTTCGAGCAACTTTTATCCGTCAACCCCAGCTTACGGTGATGAATAAAATTAATACATTAATATGTTTATGTGTTAATCGATTAATTCTTTAAAAGAGCTATAATGATGAATCGCAAAGCCAGCAAAATTCCTACCGCGAACAGCTTTTGAAATGTCGCGTAGCTGTTCGTTTACATACGTTTCGTCTTGTCCGTAAAAGCTGACGAAATCGCCTTCGTCCGATGCCATCGTTTCAATCGCAATCGTCAGCGGCTTTTTCGCCTCCTTCGCAAACTGCAATTCATGCTTTGTAATGTCAATAACGTCGTCTGCGTTGTTGCGGTACGCCATGATCGTTACACCGTCTAGCTGCTCAATGACCCATTGTGCAACGTTTCCTTCACCAAAAGCATTACTATAGGCAACTTCATCAAACCAAAATGGTAAATCGGCTTCAATCGGCAAATTGAGCGCAGCCGCCTGTTGCTGCGCTTGGACGATCATCGCTTGGAACTGCTCAACGACAAGCGCGGTATCGTCATGCCAGTTCGGATGTAAATACGGCTCAACGTCTAAATGAATGCCTTGAAATGGTGCATGTGCATAGTGTTTTGTATAGTCGCGCAGCCATTGAAAATAGTCATGAAACAGCTTATCATCTGTTACCCAATCTGGCGAGCCGTCAAGTGCGTACACCGCAATATGCTGTTCGTTCGCATGTTGAACAAATTCAGCGTATATTGCTTGTGGCACATGTTCATCAATTTGCACAAATACGGTATTAAACCGATGCGTCGTTAAAAAGCTAACGATATCTTCTGCATCTTGAAGCAACGTTGCATCCCAAAGCCACGTCGCTTTACGCAAATCTTTAGTTGAACAGCTAAGGAGCATGCAGCACATCCCTCCAATCAATAAAATGAGTACGTATTTTTTCATGTTTCACCTCTTGTATGTGTACGATGCCGCCATTCGGGTAAAGAAAGGAAATTTGAATGAAGGGAAGAAACCGTGATGATGAGAACGATACAAATCGCTTTATTTTACATGTTAATGACAATTGCTTCTTCGGTAACTGCTGCGAGTGAATGGGATGTTGACAGGCTAACGGATTTACAAAAACAATGGACGATTACGTTTAATGAGCCGGTTGAGCTACAACACATAGAAGAAAATACGATCGTCATTCGAGATGAACACGGCGATGTAGTACATACGACGTTGAAACAAAGTACACCCTATGAGCTAATTGTTGATGTTGGTGAAAACATGTACGACACCGAGCATACATATACGCTAACGATTGCACCATTTGCTAGCACTGCAGGCAATGTACTAAACGAAGCTGTAACAATGATGTTTACAACAGCTTCAACGTTTGACGTCAACCCAGAGTTTTTGCCGAAAATTGACGCGACACCATTGCATACGTATGAAAATCAAGCGCTTGTCACGTTATCGTATGACGATGGCTACAAAAATTGGTATACGAAAGCGTTACCACTGCACGCTCAATATGCTTTACCCGGAACGTTCAATATTAATACGTATCGGTTAGACGAGCTAGACGAAAATTTCATGTCGTACAGTGACGTATGGGTAGCACATGACCGCGGTATGGAAATCGGAGCCCATACGCATGACCATGCACGTCTTGATTTGAGCTGGTTTAGTGAAGCAGAAATTCGCTATCAGCTGGAGGAAAACATTCGCATGTTGCGTGATTTAGACATTGATGTGAAAACGCTCGCCGCTCCTAACTCTGTTTATAGTAACGAAGTACGTTCCATTGCGAAAGATTATTTTGAAGGTGTTCGCGTATTTGGCTCACAATTGAATACCCCGGACAATTACGATCCACATTGGCTAAAGTCGTTTGCGGTGACGAATGAGACGACGGTTGAGGAAATGCAGCAATGGATTAATGAGGCCGTCGCTACAAAGTCTTGGCTTATTATTATGTTGCATAACGTTGTCGATGAACCGATTGATGGCTGTGCAAACGGTGAGGAAGAATGTGACGAGCTATACGATATTTCAACGGCAAACTTGGAGGAGCTAATGGCGTACATTGCATCCTTTAGTCGTGAGCAGCTATTGCCAGTAAATACGTATGAAGGTGTGCAAATGACATCGAATTGGAGCAAGTAAAAAAGAGAGCTGCGTGGATGTTTCACGTAGCTCTACTTCATAAAGACATTTATACATTAATTATTTTATCTGTTTGTACATAAAAAAGCTCGATTCATCAAAAAAATCGAGCTTTCTACTATTATAATGTCTTTTTATACGCCTTTAATGCAGCGGCTAATTCTTGCTCGTCAATTTCGCGCAATTGATCGACAGCGAAATCGACAACTTCAAGTAGCTTTAAGCCGTTTTGTGCGCCGACTGTTTTGAAGAAAAGGTGTGCTTCCGCAGAAATGAGCGAGTTTTTACGTTCCTTTTTTTCCTTCGGTGCTGTTTCGATTTCTTCATCTAATAAAGCTAAGCCACGCACTTTTGGCTGTGAGAACGCCGTTTGATGCGGATTCTCTCCTTGAATGCTAATTTTTTCCTCAAGCGCGTTCGTTTGTAATAAATTTTTTCGTGCCATAAAAAATCCTCCTTATGCAAATACGTGCTGCAATGATTGTAAGTCTTCGTCTGTCTGTAGCCAATCGAGAATGCGGTGAATGTACGTGCGACGTTTTTGCGCTGGTGCATTTTCGAAAATGTCGCGCAGTACAGTTGCGAGTTGTGCTGCTGTAAAGTCGCGTGCTTCTGTCGCATCGTCACGATAAAATTGCGCCGCATCAAGCGCAGTTGCAAGCGTATTATATTCGTCGCGATTTAACGAATCTGCCGCTAAATCGAGCAGCTGTTGAATGCGCAACTTCGGCTCAGTTGCTGAAATTTTACCGACGCGCATTAAAATTTCGTGCGCAAGTGAATCGTACATCGCAAAAATCTTTTTGTCGTGCTGGTCGAACTTGTTTGGGTTCGGTGGAATTAAATCGTAGCGCTTCACACGCTCGCGCTCGTACACACGCGAATATAAAATCGCATCGCCGTACGTTTGCAGCGCCGCGGAAATGACCGTGAAGTCGATGTTGCTTTTTTTGTTTTCTAAATACATTAAAATGCCGAGCAGCTCTGCACCTTCATAGCCGTATTTTGATTCACGTGCACTCGCCGCTGTTTTCTCCGATTCCTTCAAAAAGCCGGCCATTTGACGATACGATTTCGCCTGCGTCATCATAACCCCGATGTAGTAATCGCTCGCAACGATCGCGTTAATGTTTTGAATGTTTGAAGTCGGTGGTACGTCAAATAAAATGAAATCGTATTCGTGTTCGATTTGCTGAATGACTAAATCTAAATAAAGCCCTGCTTCGAACTTACCGAATACGCCTTTTTCAAGAAGCAATAAATCAAGACCAGATAGCTCCTCACCAGAAGGAAGTAAATGCAAATTGTCGTCTAATACGAGCACCGCTTCCTGTGAGCGCTTCGGTGACTTGATCGCATCAAAAATCGATAAATGATTCGTTAAATCTTTATTCACTTGAAACGTACGCATTAAAAAGTCTGTCGCGTCCGCTTGGGCATCGAAATCGACGACTAAGACGCGCTGATTAAAATGCTTCGCTAATGAAATGGCAAGCAAGCATGTCGTCGTCGTTTTGCCAACGCCACCTTTACTATTGCCTAATGTAATTTTGATCGCCACTAAAACACCCTCCTTGAAATTTCTATAAGCTACGTATAAGTATAACAAAAATTCATTCGTACATAAATCATTAAATGTCTTTATGATTAAAAACATAAATGTATTAATTGTTGTGTAAAAAAGCTAGATGAGACGGACTCATCTAGCTTACATTTTAGTTGTTCATTATTATCAAAAAGTTACTAATATAGCATGTAGATATTTACAAAAAATAAACTTATTCACTTAAATTTAACAATTCAGATGCGTGCAAGCCGATGTTTTTGTATGCTTCATCGAGTTCTTTCATGCTAGCTGAGAATTGTTCAGTAAATGCTGCAACTTGCGATGATGTTGTCGTAACTGTTTGAACAGAAGAGCGGATCGTTTGTAGCTGACGTGCAATTTCGTCGGCGCTTTCTGTGCTGTTTTGTGCCATCTTTTGAATTTCGCTCGCCACGACTGCGAAGCCTTTGCCGTATTCGCCAGAGCGCGCCGCTTCAATCGAGGCATTTAAGCCAAGAATGCGTGACTTTTGCGCAATGTCTTTTACGATATGTACAATTTCGTTCGTGTTATTAATTTCAATGTCCATGTTTTCTGCAAACTTCACGAGCTGCTGTAGCTGACTTGCCACATCGCTACTTGCCCCTGAAAGCTCTAAGTTCGTTGCCGTCATTTGTTCTACAGAGCTTGATAAATCGCTTGCCACTTTGCGAATTTGGTCTACTTGGTCGTTTGAGATGACGGCGCTTATCACACCGATTGTTTTGCTGCCGTCGACAACAGGCTGTGCTGTGGCGATGTAGGCGAAGCCAAAAAGCTCAGGGCCATGCTCCTCGCGTAAAAAACGGCGCTGCGACAATGCTTTTTCTGTCACGGTTCCTCTAAAGTTTGCGACTTTTGTACCGACGCCGGTTTTTAAATCAAATGTTTTTGCAGGCAAATAACCGACCACCTCATGTTCATCAATAATAACCATGCACGCATCGCTTGGATATGTTGCTTGAAAGAGTGCCATTGAGTCAACAGCAGCCTGTAATTTTTGATGCATAACTGAACACCTCCATAATGTTATTACCAGTGTAGCGTAATTTACAGAAAATTTCAATTTTAATGAATGTTATATATTCACAATCAAATCAGACTATTATACTAAAAAAAGTAATAAATTCGTTAACCATTTGCTGTTTATTTGGAAGGAATATTGTATACTGACTGTAGAGAAATAGATAGAGCATAGTAAAGCTGTTTCTACTATAAGTACGTTACAAGCGTGTTGATTAGCAGTTTAATTGGCAGGGTGCGTATTGCGGCTCGCGTTCCTGGGGCTCGGCTCAAGCCTCCGCACCGCTCCTGCGTCGCGCTTTACGGGGTCTTGAGTCACGAGCTGTTCCCCAAGGAGTCTCGCCGCACGCTTCCTG
>JAXJTE010000197.1:0-1667 GCA_036309765.1 Caryophanon sp.
TCCTCTCGTGGTTTGTCTCGACAACAATTACGATACGTGAGTTTTCGCTTTTATTCTATCTTTTATTGTAAAAATTTTGAATTGATATAAATTCAACCCCAAGTTACGGTGATGAGCCATTTATTTACTATATTATTTGCGAATATGATAGAATAGGAAAGCACTTTCGTTTTTCTATAAATTGAACAAAAAGGGAGAAAACAATATGAAAAAATGGTTCATCACCGCGGCTTGTGCGAGCATGCTGCTAATGCCAACAACGAGCTATGCGTTTTCGGACGTAGCGACGGGCATGTATTATGAAAAGCCGATTGAATGGGCGGCGGAGCAAAAAATTGTATCGGGCTATGCGGACAATACGTTTAAGCCAAAAGCTCAGGTCACATTCGATCAATTCATCAAAATGTATACGAATAGCTTTCCGTTCGAAACAAATGGCGCTACGTCATATGCACAATTTTACGACGTGCTCGCGCAGCATGACATTCATTTTGTCAATAAACCAAAATACATTACGCGCGGCGATGTAGCCGTGTTGTTTGCCCATGCAGCAGGCGTGTTAAGCGGAGACCTGTCGTATAAGGAGCTGTCGATTTATTATGAGGAAGCAGCGCAATATATGCTAGATACGAAGCTATCGACTGGACAAAACGAAGGAAAAAGCGCCTCGGACATTTTCGGCGTAAACAATAAGCTCACGCGCGGACAAGCGGTGACGTTTTTACACCGTGCGCACGAAACGGACTTGCTGACGCTGCACGACGCTGCTCCACCAATGCTTCAACTGACGCAAGCACCCGAGTTCACTGAAGAAGATCGCGTACTACGTAGCTATAAAATGAACGACGACGTTACCTATTATGTCATGGCGCATGACAACCCCGACATGAACTACGAGCTCAAAATTGTCATGAATGATCGCGTTGTCGGGGGCTACTACGCTGTGCCGAACACGACGTTTTTTGGCTATGAAATTGGCACGTTCAATGAAGCCACTGTCAGCCAACAAAATAATTACACCGTGACACCACATATTGATGAAATGAATAATAATGAGTTGCGTGCCGTTTCATACATGTTTAACACCCCAGAAGCACAGCAAGCATTCAATCCTATTGCCTTTGATGATGTCAGCGTCCGATCGCAGCTATATACCGATTTAGCTAACGAATTCCGCCTAAAACAAAACCTTCAACCACTAGTAATGAATGAGGCGGTTATGACATTAGCACAAAATCATACTGACTACATGGCAGAGAACAATGCTCTTTCACACGTTGGAATTGGTAGCTTATCGTACTTTGAGCGCATTCATCAAATCGGCGTATATGTCCCATTCGAAAATGTTGGCGAAATGATTGGCGAAATAAGTACAAATATTTTTGACCAACATACAAAATGGATTAGTGCGTTGATAGAACGTAAGCAACTAGTAAAAGAGCATTTCAATCAAGTTGGCTTCGGTGCGGCCTACAATGAAAATAGTAGGTATCAGTACTATTACACAGCGACGTTTGTACATTTAGATTAGTACACATAAAGAAAGAGCGTTACGCGAATGATGCGCACGCTCTTTTTTTGTCGCCTAGAAAAACTGAGTGTAAAATAGCATATTCACACATATAAATGTATAAAAAAAGGAGCTTCCGACAGCCTTTTTTTATACA
>JAXJTE010000198.1:0-8772 GCA_036309765.1 Caryophanon sp.
TCGTTCGCTCGTCAAACATGCAAATAACACTTGTAATACTTTTTCCATTTCTTGTCTCATCAAAAAACTCCTTTTAAAAGGCGCGTTGAACGATCCTTTTAAAAGAAGTATATCAATTTTCTTAAGTTGACAGCTATGGTGGCTTGAGCCTCCTCGACGTAACGCTCCATCAACGGATTTTATTTTCTGCTTTGAAGAGAGCAGTACTAACACCTTTTCAATTTTTAGTACAACCTATTTTGTGCAAAAATCGTCTTTCTTCTTAGCTATTAAAACATCACGCAGCTCCTCAATCAATACGTTACCACGATGCAGCATCGAATGACAGTTCGAGCAAACCGGTCGTAAATCGCGAATCGGATTAACGACGTAGCGCTCATTGATTGTATGTAACGGTGTAACGTGATGCACCTCGATAAAATTTTCACCAATGTCACCATACATTTCTTCAAAACGTAGCTCGCATACCGTACACGTATAGCCATAATGTGCTAGACATTGCTTGCGTGCCGTTTCATTGCGCTCGTAGCGATTGACGATAATCGATTTTTTCGCCCCTTCGTACAACACTTCCGCTTCTGTATGCGAAATTTCCTGTGCAATTTGCGCAGGCTCTTTCTGTAAATACCGTGTCAGCGCTTCTTTTAGCTCATCACGCAGCTGCCAATAATACATCCCTTTCTTTTCCGCATCGCCACCATAAAATAACGTATTCCAATAACGATATGTACCATCTTCACGCTTCGGGTAGGCCACATCATGTCGACGCTTCATAATACGCTTGACGATTGCCGCCTCTTTTAAATTAAGTGATGGATACATAACTCCCATTTGCTGTGCAATGTCTGTCGCCGTCGCTTTACCATTTGGAAAATGATAAAGCGTTGTTACAAATTCAATATCAGACTCCTTAAATATTGATGCGTCTGTTAAAAATCCGTACCAATCGTCTGCTGTAAATGGCAACGGTCGATAATATTTTTCGTCTTTCATCGTACAACACCCCTTTGTTATTTGTACGTTTATTTTACCATTCGCAGGCTCTTCACCATAACTTGGGGTTGCTTTCCACGTCGAGGCAGGCTTTCCGCGGGCGTGGCTTGAGCCTGTAGTCTCGCGCTCACGCTTTTCCCGCAAGAGTCCGCCTCTCGTTTCAAGCAACCTTTATGCGTCAATCCCAGCTTACGGTGATGAACCCATTCGTATACAATTGAAAGCTGAGTTTTCTCGTTGCAACATCGGTTTCATTGAGGGCTATGTTGATTCGTTACTTTTTCATAGCACCATCTTTATTTATAGCACCTACGTTTAATTGGTAGTGAGCTACGCCAACGATGTGCAGTGCAGTAGCTGTTGCTCGAAGCGCGAGGCGGCTTTTGTAGTTTTGTTAAGAGTTGAACGACGTAGGGCGCGACTTCTGCGGGAACAGCGAAATTTTTTTGCGACGAGTAATCGCAGGAGCACCTAGCCGAAAATCCATTTTTGGCGGCTTGCCCGTCAAAAATTAGTTGAGGCAGTGCCCGCGAAAAGCGTCGCCCGTAACGGAGTCAACTCACCCCACCTATCCAACATCTAAGCCTGCCTCGACAGCGTAGAGCAACTGATGATACTCGCCCATAACGGAGTCAACTCACCTAGCGCACATATAAGCCTGCCTCGACAGCGTAGAGCAATACTTCGTCTACGCAAAAAAACTGCCTAGCACATGGCTAGACAGTTCCTCGCAATTAGCGTTTATTAATTTCTTCAAGTAATACTTCGTTCGTTAATTGTGGGTTCGCTTGTCCTTTAGACTCTTTCATGATCTTACCTAAAAGGGCTTTCAGGGCACGCTCTTTACCACCTTTGTAATCTTCTACAGATTGTGGGTCTGCATCAAGTGCAGCTGTTACGAATCCGCGGATTACTTCTGGGTCAGAAATTTGAACTAGGCCTTTTTCTTTCACGATTTTCGCTGCATCGCCACCGTTAGTCACTAATTCAGTGAATACTTTTTTCGCGATTTTAGACGAGATTGTACCGTCAGAAATTAACTTGATCATACCTGCTAAGTTTTCTGGCGTTAATGCTGTATCTTTTAACTCTTTTTGCTCAGCGTTTAAGTATGCAGAAATATCACCCATTAACCAGTTCGACGCTAATTTCGCATCAGCACCAGCGTTTACTGTTGCATCGAAGAAATCAGAAATGTCTTTGTTAATAACTAATACGTTTGCATCGTAAGCTGTTAAACCAAGCTCAGAAATGTAGCGCTCTTTACGTTGGTCTGGAAGCTCAGGAATTTCTTTACGAATGCGTTCAACCCACTCGTCAGAAATCGATAAGTTCACTAAGTCTGGCTCTGGGAAGTAACGGTAATCGTCCGTACCTTCTTTAATACGCATTAAAATTGTTTTGCCTGTTTTTTCATCGAAGCGTAATGTTTCTTGCTCGATGATGCCACCTGAAGATAATACTTCTGCTTGGCGAATTTCTTCGTACTCTAAACCTTTACGCACGAAGTTGAATGAGTTTAAGTTTTTCAGCTCTGCTTTTGTACCGAACTTTTCGCGACCATATGGACGTAATGAAATGTTCGCGTCACAGCGAAGTGAACCTTCCTCCATACGCACGTCAGAAACGCCTGTATATTGGATAATTGATTTTAATTTTTCTAAATATGCATACGCTTCGTCTGGCGTGCGGATATCTGGCTCAGAAACGATCTCAACTAATGGCGTACCTTGACGGTTGAAGTCAACTAATGAGTAGCCGTTTGCGTGAGATAATTTACCAGCATCTTCTTCCATGTGTAGACGTGTAATACCGATTTTTTTCTTGTAACCAGGTTTGCCGTCTTTTTCTGGAATTTCGATTTCGATCCAGCCATTTTTACCGATTGGCTTATCGAATTGTGAAATTTGGTAAGCTTTCGGATTGTCCGGGTAGAAATAGTTTTTACGGTCGAATTTCGTTTCTTGCTCAATTTCCATGTTTAATGCTAAAGAAGCGCGAATTGCATAGTCAACAACTTGCTTGTTTAACACTGGTAAAACACCTGGGTAACCTAAGTCGATTACAGATGTGTTTGAGTTCGGCTCAGCACCGAAATGGTTTGGTGAGCTAGAGAAAATTTTCGACTGCGTTTTTAACTCAACGTGTACTTCTAAACCGATAATCGTTTCAAAGTTTGTCATTTATTTTCCCTCCCATAGTGCTGGTGTTTGTTTGGCAAAATCCGTGTTTTGCTCGTAAGCGTAAGCAACGCGGTATAATGTTTCCTCGTCGAAGTGCTTACCGATTAATTGTAAACCTAATGGTAATTCGTTTTCGAAGCCACATGGGATTGAAATCGCTGGTACACCTGCTAAGTTCATTGGAATTGTTAAAATATCGTTTGCGTACATTGTCATTGGGTCATCTACGTTTTCACCGATTGCGAATGCTGGTGTTGGTGCAGTAGGTCCGATGATTACGTCGTAGTTTTCGAATACTTTGTCGTAGTCCGCTTTAATTAACGTACGTACTTGTTGTGCTTTTTTGTAGTAAGCGTCATACGTACCTGCTGATAATGAGTACGTACCAAGCATGATGCGGCGTTTAACTTCGTCGCCGAAACCTTCAGCACGCGTTTGCTTGTAAAGCTCCATTAAGTTTTTTGCACCTTCTGCACGGTAGCCATAGCGAATACCGTCGAAGCGAGATAGGTTTGAAGAAGCTTCTGAAGATGAAAGAATGTAGTAAGCAGCAAGTGCGTATTTTGAGTGAGGAAGAGATACTTCTTCCACTGTTGCGCCTAAGCCTTTTAATACTTCGATTGCATCAAGTACAGATTGCTTCGCCGCTTCGCCAACGCCTTCACCTAAAAATTCTTTTGGTAATGCGATTTTTAAGCCTTTAATGTCGCCGTTTAATGCTGCTGCGTAGTTCGGTACTGGTACGTCAGCTGAAGTTGAATCGTGCTCGTCCACGCCTGCGATTGCTTCAAGTAATAAAGCGTTGTCGCGTACGTTGCGAGTAAGTGGTCCGATTTGGTCTAAAGAAGATGCGAATGCAACTAAACCGAAACGTGATACACGTCCGTAAGTTGGTTTCATCCCTACAACGCCACAGTAAGCTGCTGGTTGACGGATTGAACCACCTGTATCTGAACCTAAAGAGAATGGTACTTCGCCTGCTGCTACTGATGCTGCAGATGCACCTGAAGATCCGCCTGGTACGTGGTTTAAGTTCCAAGGGTTTTTCGTTGCTTTAAACGCTGAGTTTTCGTTTGAAGACCCCATTGCGAATTCGTCCATGTTTAACTTACCAACTGTTACCATGCCTGCTTCGCGTAATTTTTTTACAACTGTTGCATCGTAAATTGGCATGAAGCCTTCTAAAATTTTAGACGCACATGTCGTTTCTAAGCCTTCAGTTACGATGTTGTCCTTTACGCCAATTGGCATACCGAAAAGTGGTCCGCGGTTTTCAGTTGGCACTTTGTCCATTTCAGCCGCTTCTGCTAGTGCTTTTTCTTTGTTTAACGCTAAGAACGCTTGCACGTCGCCATCTAATTTCTCGATGCGGTCAAACGCTTCTTGTGTTAATTGTGTAATTGTTAACTCACCATTATGTAAGCCTTCTTGTAGTTCTGTTGAAGAACGTTCAAATAATGTCATGGTCTGCGCCTCCTATTCTAAAATTGATGGTACTTTCACTTGTCCAGCTTCTTGCTCTTTTACGTTTAGCATCATTTTTTCACGATCTAAACCTTCGCCCGCTACGTCTTCGCGCATTACGTTTACGATTGGAAATACGTGTGAAGTTGGTTCAACGTTTGTAGTGTCTAACTCGTTTAATTGCTCTGCGAAGTCTGTAATTTTACCTAATTGCTCTGCAAATTTCTCTGCTTCTGCATCTGTAATTGCAAGACGTGCTAAATGAGCAACGTGCTTTACTTCTTCTGTTGATAATTTCGCCATGTTTTTACACCTCCGAATTTTAAAACCTGCCAATAATCATATCATTTTTTATGCAAAAAGAATAGTACAGTATGCGCTACTGCACTATTCTACTAAAGTAAAATTGACGTGTCGATGTCAAAAAATTTTGACGCTTTTGCGACGATAATTAGTCGTAAATATGCACGACTGGCTCGCTCACATCGGGCTCTTTTAAGATGAGTGCCTCTGCCCCGTTAATCGAATGAATATCAACTTCAATCGTTAAATCATTTGGGAACTCGCTATACAGCACACCTGTTAAGTACTGCGTGAAGCCGATAATTTCAGACTTGCTGAAAAACTGCACAGGCACTTCAATCGTTAAATATTTCGCTTCGTTGTCTTTATAAAATGCACGACCGATGACACTCGTATAGTTTGAGAAGTACTCGTCAATATCTTGTTTAAAGTTACGGAAGCTCGTATTTAGCTCGCGGAAGTAATCGCCTGGTGTTGACATCGGGAACGTCACGTACTGCTCGTTTAACGTCGCCCATTCGCCAACTTGCTCCTTGCCGCTATCTGCTACAGCTGTTGCCATATACGTACCTGGCACGATCGAGTTACGAGATAGCTGCTTAAATAAGCCAACCATAATTGGCACGTCGCCAACACCTTCCATGTCACGTAGACGCTTCACGACTTCATTTGCCATCCGCTTGCCTTCTTCTAATAACTTCGCCTCTGGAATCGGCTCCTCGTAATACTCACCGTACTGCTCTTTTTGGTAATAATAAATCGAGTTCAGCGCAAGCCCAATCGAAATACCACCGAGTGCCACTTTGCCTTCCTCTGTTTTTGTTAAATAGTTTTGCTCCACGATATGCGCTAAATATTTCGGTGCTTCCTTCGCGCGCGTCGTTGGGTCCATTCCTTCTGGTACAGCAGGGTTTAACCCCATTTCCTTTTGGCTCAGTGGCGATAACCATTCATACACCGCATCATACGAAATGAACTGCCCTTCTTGGAAGTAATAGTCCTCCGTATTGAACACGTTTTGTGATAAACGCATTAAGCTCGTTTCTGACTCCGCTACGTCGTACTTCGTATAAATATTTGATACGACCGCGCCACGTGCTGCACTTTCCTTGTACGGCACGAGCGTTTTGTAATACGTTACGTCCAGCTGATTACTCGGAATAATCGTCGTTTCAACTGTTTCGTTATTTTGTACAACTTCTTCTTCCTCTTCCTGTTGCTTTGGCGCACATGCTGACAGCAATAATGCAGAAGCAAGTGCGATTGGTACGAATTTTTTCATAGCCTTCTCCTTACGCAAATTGTTCAATTAAGCGTGCTTCATCCCAAACTTCAATGCCGAGCTGCTCCGCCTTTGCGAGCTTGGAACCCGCATCCTCACCGGCGACAACTAAATGTGTCTTCTTACTAACGCTGCCTGACACGGTTGCTCCGAGCGCCTCTAGCTTTGCTTTTGCCTCATTGCGCGTTAATTGCGTCAGCTTGCCTGTTAGCACGACCGTTTTCCCCGCAAAGAAGCTGTCAATGGCTGAAACATCGACCTTTTTACCAGTATACGCCATGTTGACACCGGCTGCCGCTAGCTTTTGCAATAATTGCTGCACATCTTCATTTTTGAAATAAGCAACGAGCGATTCCGCCATTTTGTCCCCAATTTCGTGAATGGAAGTGAGCTGCTCAATGGCTGCTTCGCGCAGTGCATCGAGCGTTTCAAATTCCGCCGCTAAAATTTTCGCTGCTTTCTCGCCGACGTGACGAATACCAAGACCGAACAACAAACGCTCAAGCGAATTTGCCTTTGATGCCGCAACCGCTTCGACTAAGTTTGTCGCCGATTTTTGCCCCATGCGCTCAAGCTCCAGTAACGGCTCGACTTCTAGCGTATATAAATCCGCAACGTCCGCAATGTAACCTTCACGCAGCAACTGCTCGACAACCTTTTCACCTAGCCCATCAATGTTCATCGCATTGCGCGATACGAAATGCTTAATACCTTCTGCTAGTTGAGCGGCACATAATGGATTCACACAGCGCAGTGCAACCTCACCTTCTGCACGCACAAGCTCGCTATCACACGCTATACAATGAGACGGCATTTCGTACGGCTTTGTTTCGTCTGGGCGCTGCTCAAGTACAACCGATACGACTTCTGGAATGATGTCGCCTGCCTTACGAATAATGACCGTATCACCAATGCGAATATCCTTTTCACGAATTAAATCTTCGTTATGCAGCGATGCACGTTGCACCGTCGTTCCGGCAACTTGCACTGGCGCTAAAATCGCAGTCGGTGTAAGCACGCCTGTACGCCCAACCGTTAGCTCAATATCAAGCAGCGTCGTCATCACTTCTTCAGCAGGAAATTTATACGCAATTGCCCAGCGCGGACTTTTCGCCGTAAAGCCAAGCTCGTCTTGCTGCGCGAAGCTGTTTACTTTTACAACGATGCCGTCAATTTCATACGGTAAATTTGGTCGTGCGTCTGTCCACTTTTCGATATACGTAAGCACGTCGTCAATTGTGTCACATGCTAAGCGCTCGTTATTCGTTTTAAAGCCAAGCTCTGTTAAATAATCAAGCATTTGCGCATGTCCGCTAATGCCATACTGCTCCCCATCACCACCGACGCTATAAATAAACGTCGATAAGTTACGGCTTGCCGCAATTTTTGGGTCGAGCTGACGAAGCGATCCTGCTGCGGCGTTACGCGGATTCGCAAACAGCTCCTCTTCGTTTTGTATTCGGCGTTCGTTTAACTGCTCAAACGAAACTTTCGGCATGAATGCCTCGCCGCGCACCTCGATTGTCACCGGCTTTGTGAGGCGAAGCGGAATCGCATTGATCGTCTTTAAGTTCGCTGTAATGTCCTCGCCGACTGTGCCGTCACCGCGTGTTGCCCCTTGCACGAACACACCGTTTTCATAACGCAGCGCAATCGCTAAACCATCAATTTTCAGCTCACATACGTATGAAAATGCATCGCCAATCGCTTGTCGAATTTTGCGATCAAAGTCGCGTAAATCCTCTTCGTTAAATGCATTCGAAAGACTAAGCATACGCGTTGAGTGCGCTACTTTATCAAACCCTGCAAGCACCGCCCCACCGACTCGCTGCGTAGGCGAATCAAGTGTCACAAGTTGTGGGTACTGCTCCTCTAGCGCAATTAACTCATGCAACAGCTGGTCGTATACGCTATCGGCTACGAGCGGCTTGTCAAGTACGTAATACGCATGCCCGTACTTGTGGAGCAGCTCGTTTAGTTCGTTTACTCTTTGTTGTATATTGTCCATCGTTGTCACCTACACTTTCTCAATCGGCGCAAATTTCGCAAGCAGTCGTTTAATGCCCTCGCCCGGGAATGCGATGTCGAGCTCTAAATCGTCGCCCTCACCGCGCACGCTCACAACTGTACCGACACCCCATTTTTTATGCGATGCTTTACTGCCGACTTGCCAATTCGCACTCGGCTTCGCAGCAGGCTTTACAAACGACGGCGATGCAGTTGGCTGTGGCGAGCGGTAACGATCAAACATCGCTGCTCGGCTCGGCGCTTTTGATACATGCTCGATTAACTCCTGTGGAATTTCATCTAAAAAACGCGATGGTCGATTGTACTGACTGCGACCAAAAATCGTACGTGAGCCTGCACAAGAAAGGTAAAGACGCTGTTCTGCGCGTGTTGTGCCGACATACATGAGGCGACGTTCCTCCTCCATCTCATCGTCATCATCAAGCGAGCGCGCGTGCGGGAAAATATTTTCCTCTAAGCCAATAATGAACACAACTGGGAACTCTAACCCTTTTGCCGCGTGCATCGTCATTAAAATAA
>JAXJTE010000199.1:0-5693 GCA_036309765.1 Caryophanon sp.
AAGCAAGGTCGCGCGGTCATTGATGGCTTAGAAGCAGACGTCGTAACGCTTGCACTCGCGTATGATATTGACGAAATTGCCGCAAATCGCGAGCTTATTAACGAAGATTGGCAAACGGAATTTGATCACAACGCTGCACCCTATACATCAACAATTGTCTTTTTAGTACGTAAAGGCAACCCTAAAGCCATTCAAGATTGGAGCGATTTAGTAAAAGACGGTGTGTCAGTTATTACACCAAATCCAAAAACGAGTGGCGGTGCACGCTGGAACTACTTAGCAGCGTGGGCTTATGCAGACCGCTTATATAACGGCGACGAAGCTCAAATTAAAACGTTCATAAAACAATTATTCCAAAACGTTGAGGTACTTGACTCTGGCGCACGCGGTTCGACGACAACATTCGTAGAGCGTGAAATTGGTGACGTATTAATCGCGTGGGAAAATGAGGCGTATTTATCGTTAAATGAACTTGGTAAAGATGAATTTGAAATCGTCACACCGTCGCTTAGCATTTTAGCGGAGCCTCCAGTTGCAGTCGTTGATAAAGTTGCTGAGAAAAAAGGTACAACCGCAGTCGCAACTGCTTATTTACAGTATTTATACACAGAGGATGGACAAGAAATTGCGGCGAAAAACTACTATCGCCCACGCAATGAGGACGTGCTTGCAAAATACGCAAATCAGTTCGAAAATTTAGAGCTTGTGACAATTGATGATTTCGGTGGCTGGCAAGAAGCACAAAAAACACACTTCGCAGACAACGGTGTATTTGACGAAATTTATGAGTAAGTAAATCCAACATGTTGGCAGGATATTACGATTACTCGCTGTCGCTATATAAACAACATATGGCGACAGCTTTTTCATTAATTTGCTAACAAACACCGTTGCTCATCATTAAGGAGGATTTTATGGAACTAACCGCAAAACAGGCGAAGCGGCGCAAAAAGAAGAACATCATTCCTGGCTTCTCGCTCACACTTGGCTACTCGATGATGTATTTAAGCGTTCTCGTACTCATTCCATTAGCGATGGTCTTTTTCAATACGCTGTCGATGTCTTGGAATGATTTTTGGAATACGATTTCTCACCCGCGTGTCGTTCATTCCTACAAAGTAAGTTTATTTACCGCACTCGCTGCAGGTGTCATTAACGTCGTATTCGGCTCGATTATCGCTTGGGTACTCATGCGCTACGACTTTTATGGCAAACGTATCATTGACGGACTTGTCGATTTACCGTTCGCCTTACCAACTGCGGTTGCCGGCATTGCGCTTGCAACAATTTACGCACCAAACGGATGGATCGGTCAATTTTTCGACTTTAAAATTGCGTTCACACCGATTGGCATCATCATTGCGCTGACATTTATCGGCTTGCCATTCGTCGTCCGTACTGTTCAGCCTGTATTACAAAACATTAGTAAAGAGGTTGAGGAAGCGTCCGCTAGCTTAGGTGGTGGTCGCTTTCAAACGTTTACGAAAGTCATTTTTCCAGAAATGCTACCAGCGATGATTACTGGCTTTTCGCTAGCATTTGCACGTGCGCTCGGTGAATATGGCTCCGTTGTGTTCATTGCAGGTAACTTACCAAATCAAACAGAAATTACCCCCTTTATTATTATGACGAAGCTTGAACAATACGATTATGTCGGTGCAACTGCTGTGGCAACCGTCATGCTGCTCACATCGTTTTTGCTATTACTTACAATCAATACAATTCAATGGCTCGTTAATCGCAAGTTCGACCAGCGTTGATCGCTGCATTTACATATTCAGGAGGTAACATATGGTTCAACACGTTCAACAACAAAGCGTGGCGATGAGCAAACAATATAGCGGCGGTCTGCAACAATCTTCATTGATTAAATGGTCGCTCATTTCAATTGCAGTTGGCTTTTTAGTGCTATTTCTTATTTTGCCGCTCGTGTCGATTTTCGCCACCGCATTATCAAAAGGCTGGGAAGTGTACGTTGCGTCCATTACTGACCCCGATGCACTTGCCGCCATTAAGCTTACGTTCATCGTTGCTATCATCGTCGTACCACTTAACGCCATTTTCGGCATCGCGGCGGCGTGGGCCATTACGAAATTTTCATTTCGCGGCAAAAATCTACTCATTACGTTAATTGATTTACCGTTTGCAGTGTCGCCTGTTATTGCTGGCCTTATTTTTATTTTACTATTCGGAGCGCAAGGATTATTCGGCACATGGCTGCTCGACAACGACATTAAAATTGTCTTTGCATTACCAGGCATTATTTTAGCGACGCTTTTTGTGACGTTCCCGTTTGTCGCACGCGAGCTTATTCCACTTATGCAAATGCAAGGCGTGACGGAAGAGGAAGCATCCATTTCACTCGGAGCGAACGGCTTCCAAACATTTATACGCGTTACGCTGCCGAACATTAAATGGGGCTTATTATATGGGCTCATTTTATGTAGCGCCCGTACGATTGGTGAATTCGGCGCAGTGTCCGTCGTATCAGGTCATATTCGTGGATTGACAAATACGATGCCGCTTCACATTGAAATTTTATATAACGAATACCAATTTACCGCGGCATTTGCGGTAGCGTCGCTCATGTCGATGCTCGCAATTTGCACGATTATCATTAAAAATATCGTCGAATGGCGTATGAAGGACGTATAGGAGGATTTCTATGAGCATAGTAATTGACAACGTATCAAAATCATTCGGCTCGTTTGAAGCATTAAAAAACATTTCAATCGACATCGAATCAGGAGAACTCATCGCTCTGCTCGGTCCATCTGGCTCTGGCAAAACGACGCTGTTACGCATTTTAGCTGGGCTTGAAGGATTGGACGATGGCGCGATTTATTTCGATGGGCAAAACATTACCGAAATTGGACCGAAAGAGCGTGGCATTGGCTTCGTATTTCAACATTACGCACTGTTCCGTCATATGACCGTTTTTGAAAATATCGCATACGGATTAAAAGTACGCCCTCGCAAAACGCGCCCATCAAAAGCTGACATTGCAAAAAAAGTACACGAGTTACTCGCACTTGTAAAGCTTGAAAACTTAGCCGACCGCTACCCTTCACAACTATCTGGTGGACAAAAGCAGCGTGTCGCCCTCGCTCGTGCACTAGCAGTCGAGCCAAAAGTATTGCTACTCGATGAACCGTTTGGCGCACTTGATGCAAAAGTACGTAAAGAACTTCGTCGATGGCTTCGAAAGCTACATAACGAGTTTCACGTTACAAGTATTTTCGTAACGCACGATCAGGAGGAGGCACTTGATGTCGCAAGTCGCATTATCGTTATGAACAATGGGGCAATCGAGCAAATCGGCACACCTGCTGAAGTATATGAGCATCCGAGCAGCCCGTTCGTGTACGACTTTCTCGGCAACGTCAATTTATTTCAAGGTCGCCTTCATAACGGTAAGCTCACACACGGGCTTTTTGAAATCGATGTCGACAACGATTCAACGCACGATGCAGCACTTGGCTACGTCCGCCCTCACGACATTCATATCGAAAAAGTACAAACGTCATCTGACACAGTCGCTGCAACAATCATTCACATTCACGTCGTCGGACCAACTGTACAAGTTGAGCTAAAGCGTACCGATAGCGACAACTACTTAGAAGCGGAAATGACGCGCGAGCTATTTAACGAGCTACATATTCAAAAGGGCGATACAGTGTACGTACGACCGAAGCAATTAAAAGTATTTATACCAGAGGATTTTTCAATTTAATTGTAAATCGAGTAGGAGGGAGTGATTAACTCCCGACCTCTCACACCACCGTACGTACGGATCCGTATACGGCGGTTCAACTAAGATAAATAACGCAAAGTTTCATAACGAACTTGCAGACTTTTCAGCCCTTGGCTTTCCCAAAAGGAATTGCCGAGGGTTCTGTGTAATATGGGGCTTTTTGAAATGCGCCAGTACCCTTTTCGGATATTTCCCATAAGGTACTTTTAGACGAATGAGATTTCTGACTCTTGTTCGAGGTTTCTTCCAATTCTTCCACAGACACATACGCAACCTTCGTGTAATCCAGCCATCTAATGCTTTAAAATCACCCTTAAAATAGTTGTCCAAAAGTGTTGCCATTCCAACCTCTACTTCTGCCTTCGGGGCTCGGGACAGTTTATGCGCATGCTGGGCGCACTAAAAAAGGAACTGCCGTAGATGTTGGCAGTTCCTTTTATTTATATTTGTCCTGGCGTATTTTCACTCGCATTCCGTTATTCACCTAAAGCCTCTTTTTTAATTTTACTTGACCTACGTACTTCTATAGTCGCTGTGTGCCATAATACTCGTTGTATCGCGTCCATTCATTACATCTATTTGAAGCCATTTTTTCCAATAATGACCGTTAACGCGCTCGGTGATAAGTCGATTTCGATTTGCTCAAAGCTTCTAAAATTTTTCACTTGCATATGTTTTAACAACATGTCGTCACCTACTTTTTACTGATGTTATACCTTTTTCGCCACAATAAAAAAAGAGATGCACTAAGTTTAGCACATCCCCATTCCATTTAGAAATTACGGTCCGAGCCACCGCCGCCCGAATCGCCACCACCGCCTGAGTATGAATCGTTCGAGCCACCACCACTATAATCGTTCGAATCGTGGTCGTAGCTAGCAACTGCCGCGGCTGCGATTGCTGCTTTACGTTTTTCCTCATATTTGATATAACCAGGTGAGCGAATATCCTCGCCCGTTTTTCTTAAATGACGTGCATAGTAACGACCTTGAATGCCGCGCACGAGTTTTTGTATCCCACCGTATATAAACAACAGCGCGACGATTCCAAAAATAATAAATGCACTATAATCGGTATCATCTTGAGGAACGAATTTCTCGTCATTTCCCCATTCGTACGCTAACTCCTCTTGCTGACGTATTGCCTCGGCAACTTGCGCAAATGCTGTCGTATAGTCCGCAATTTCAAGCGACGGCATCATGTACGTATCAATCAATTCACCGGTGCGACCATCTGGATAGCTGCCTTCTGTGCCGTAGCCTGTTGCAATGCGCACGACATTTTCACTCGGTGGCATATCAGTCGTCACATAAATAAGCATGCCGTTATTTTTTTCTTTGTCGCCAATGCCCCATTGACGGAACATTTCAACGCCGAACTCTGCCTTACTATAGTCCCCGATTGATCCAACTGTTACGAAAAATAGTTCAAGCTGACCGGATTGCTGCAATGCGAGCGCAAAGTTATTTAACTCCTCCTCGACATCAGCATCAATGACATTGGAATAATCAAACACAAATCCTGCCGTCGTCGGTCGCTCCGGTATTGCCGCTGCTGCACTCGTCGCCGAAACTAAACAAAACAGTACAATCAACAGCATTCGTTTCATATCATTCGCCTCCGAAATCTACTGTTGGATTTTCGGCTACACCTTCTTCAATTTCGAAATAGTTGCGTTTCTCAAAGCCAAACATTGCTGCCATTAAAGAGCCTGGGAAACGACGCACATCATTGTTATACTGCTGCACTGCGTTATTGTAATCCATTCGCGCAACGCTTAGGCGATTTTCCGTTCCTGCTAGTTCGTCCATTAAACGCGTAAACTGCGCATCTGCCTTTAATGTCGGGTAGTTTTCCACAACGACGAGTAGCTGTGACAATGTTTCCGATAGCGCATCATTGGCTGCCGCCTGCTCCTCTACGTTGCCTGCGCTATTAT
>JAXJTE010000200.1:0-2650 GCA_036309765.1 Caryophanon sp.
GCACTATCACAGCGTACTTTCAAGATATAGAGGAGCAAAATTTTTCAATTCCACCGCTGACACATTCATTATTTATGAACGTCGAGCTAATCGAACAACAATCGCTAGAAGTACGCGCTACGTATGATGTCGATGTCACATTTTAACGAAAAATAGATAATCGCACCGTACTGAAAAAGTCGATTCACGCTCCATTTTCAGTATAAATCGACTTTTATTACATGTGAAAACACGGAATTCAAAGTGAATGACACTGAATTTCCGTGTTTTTTTCGTTTTTCAGCAGTTAAAAGAGCCCGATTGCTAAGTACAATGCCATACCGACGATAAATAGCGCAGAGCATTTATTAATACGCACAAGTAACGTTTGTGCATTGCCTATATCAGAAGACGATGTGTACGGCGAACTATCGTTTCAACCGACACAATGGTTAAAAGCAATCGACACGACTGGCATCGAGCAGCTCGCAAAAGCAATTAAAGGGCGTACGTATTAACGGCGCCCACTTCCTCACCTATACATATTACGTCCTTCAGTATTTCAACAACTTACATTTTTCATCATAATGTTTATTTCTTGTTTTATATGGTAAAATCCAACTAAACGTTCTGGAAATTTTGAATATTTATGTGTGTAATGATAAATATATATGCATGAGCGTTTGTAGAACGTTAATTTATTGACTAGAAAGAAGGAACATAAATGAAATTAAGGACGAAATTCAACTTGTTAATGAGTGCCGTCATTCTGTTTATTTTATTTGTTGTCACAGCAACGTCTAAATATTTGATAGAAGATCAGATGTTCGAAATGTATACAGAGGACGTAACGATTGCATCCAAGCTCGGTAAGGAATGGCTCACACATGCTTATCCTGGCGATTGGTCATTACAAAATGGCGAGCTATTTAAAGGTGACACGAAAATAAATGACAACTATGAATTTGTCGATGAACTCAGTGCTATTACGGGTGGTGTGGCGACATTGTTTCAAGGCAATATGCGTGTTTCAACAAACATTACCGATGAAAATGGCAACCGGACAGTCGGCACAACGGTGTCACCTGCTGTAGAGGCAATTGTGTTAAAAGACGGACAAAGCTATATCGGAGAAGCGGACATTTTAGGCTCACCGTATGTGACAAGCTACGATCCGATTCGTGACGCAAACGGTAATGTTATCGGTATTTGGTTCGTCGGCTATCCAACAGCTTCTATTCAAGAAACCGTTTACACATTAATGACGACAATCACACTCATCATTTTAGCAATTGGCGGCATTGCTACAATCATTAGCTTCATCTTCACAAGCCACATTACACAGCCTATTAAACAAGTAAACGACCAGCTCATCGATATTGCAGACGGTGAGGGTGACTTAACGAAAGAAATTATCATTCACTCAAACGATGAAATTGCCGAGCTTGCAAAATCATTTAACAAAATGCTCGCCTCATTGCGCGACATGCTTAGCCAAGTACAAGCAACATCTGTTCACGTCGCTAGCTCGTCTGAACAGCTACATGCAAGCTCCGACGAAACCGTTCAAGCAACAAACCAAATCGTTGACGCGATTCAAGATGTCGCGACCTCGATTGAACAGCAGGAGAAAAATACCGTCGATAGCGCAGCTGCCATTCAAGAAATTACAGCCGGTGTACAGCAAGTCGCCTCATCGATTCATGACGTTGCCCAAACCGCACAGCAAACATCCGAGCAAGCAAATGTCGGACAAACGTACGTCACAAGCATGGTTGATCAAATGTCAACAATTCATAACGCATCAACAGAAACGATTGCCATGATGCGTAGCTTAGAAAAACGCTCGCAAGAAATTGGCAACATTGTCAGCGTTATTACCGACATTGCCGACCAAACAAATTTACTCGCACTGAATGCCTCAATTGAAGCAGCACGCGCCGGCACACACGGCAAAGGCTTCCAAGTTGTCGCTGAGGAAGTTCGCAAGCTTGCCGATCAATCGCTTTCGTCCGTACATCAAATCGTTGAAAATATTCAGCATATTCAACAAGACATTTCCGCCGCTGTCAACATGACAATTACAGGTAGCCAAGTATCAAAGCATGGGCTTGAAGTGGCACAAGAGACAGGTAAATCGTTCATGAATATTTTAGCGTCAATTGGCAACGTTAGCTCACAGACAGAAGACTTATCCGCAATTACTGAGCAAATTTCTGCAAGCCTTGCGCAAGTAAACGACGCAAGCGCACAAATCGCCCATTACGCACAAACGAATGCACACCATACGACCGAGATTGCCGCCTCATCACAGGAGCAAATTGCGACGGTCGAGCAAGTGCATAGTGCCGCAAGCGATTTATCTAAATCTGCCGAGCAGCTAAAAATGTTAATTGAAAAGTTTAAAATATAGGAAGTCATTGTTGCAACTAATAAGAACATTAATATCAACTGCACATGCAACGTTAAAGGGAAGCAAGCGCGATGTTTGCTTCCCTTTTGTTATTCATCAAGCGTGTTGATTAGCCAGTGAATTGGCAGGAGCGTATTGCGGCTCGCGTTCCTGGGGCTCGGCTCAAGCCTCCGCACCGCTCCTGCGTCGCGCTTTACGGGGTCTTGAGTCACGAGCTGTTCCCCAAGGAGTCTCGCCGCACGCTTCCTGCCACTCATA
>JAXJTE010000201.1:0-6389 GCA_036309765.1 Caryophanon sp.
ACAAACAATTAGTTTACTCGAACGAGAAGAATTAATTCCATCGTTATTAATTGCGGTGCGCATCTCGAAAATTTTGCAAGAGCCAGTCGATGAAATTTTTATTTTTGAAGAGGGGGAGCTTTAAGTGAAGAAGTTTATCGGATCATTATTTATTGGGGGAATTGTTGGGTGGTTTATCGCCTCGGGAGCGGACGGATCATCGTTTACGCTGTCGCTGTATAGCATTGCATTTGAAATGAGCGTATTATTTTCGGCGATTTCGTTATTACTCATCGGAATGTCGTTCGTCAACATCGTGAAACTGAAATCGTTAGCGAACAAGGAAGTGACAGGGGACGAAGAGGACGTAAAGGAAGATCGTTTATATAAGCTGTTTAGCGATATGACGTTAGCCAGTACGGTGTCAGTTATTTTAAGTATTGTGGCATTTGCGGTTATTGCCATTACGGATCAGTCAATCGTGTTAACAATTATCGTAGCAGCAACTGCATTTGCGGCGGCAATGATTAACTACCGCTCACCTAGCTATATGAAATATGTTCATCCAGAGCGCGATTTTCCGTCAGTAAACGACAAAGAGTATGCGAAAAAGCTGTTTGAGATGAGCGACGAAGGGGAGCGCCACATTATGTTGCAAGGGTTGTATAAATCATTTACAATCGGCAACGCATTATTGCTGTTTGCGATGATTGGCTGCGTGTTTTACTCGGTGTATTCAGATGAGTCACAGCTGTTTTCGATTATTGTCATGGCACTTATTTTAATCGTGATGAACATGCAATATATGCTGAAAGTACGCAATCGATAAAAATAAATCCTATAACGTTGCCTTTTTCATAAGATGGTTTGTCAATGTCCACAACAGGTGAAGTCATGCATCGTAAAAAGCTCGGTCGTACAATACAGAAAGCATTTGTAGTAGTAGGCAATGTGGCGAAAGCGCGGTATTATAGAAATCATACACGTATGTTAGTTAAAAAGGGGATTTGTATATGAACGCATTAAGCTATGTGCTGCTCATTGCGGCAATCGTGACGGTCGTTATTAGTTTAAGCTCACGAAAGCTCGCAAAACGCCAGCACGCAGCACTACTTGCGATGGCATTTGTCATCATCGGCGTCGTATTTGTGACGCTCGGCTTTTTCGGGCTCGTGCTGATGAATTTACACACGGCCTATATCGGGTTAGGTGTCTTTATCGGGGGCGTGCTCGGGAGCTTGCTTGTCATTAAGACGAGGAAGGAAGAATAAAGAAATGGTTGTGCGAAACGTTCATAAAACGTGGCACAACTTTTTTTATTACAATAGGAACTGTTGCATAACATTTCCGTAGTACGGTATACTTCAAAGCAGTTTTGAGAAAAGGAGAATACATATGTACACGTTATTAACTGCTGTTGCCGTACTCCTCGACCGCCTCGTTGGTGATCCGAAAAGCTGGCATCCGGTCATTTGGATTGGACAGTTCATTTCATTTTTAGAAAAGCGTTTGAATAAAGGGAGTGCGCGTAAACTAAAAGGTGCAATCGCCGCGCTAACTGTAATCATTGTGACGACTGCGGTTGTGTATGCGCTCACAACCGTTGCGGCAAAAATCCATGTCGCGCTTTGGCTCGTCGTCGAAGTGCTGCTCATTAGTTTGGCGCTCGCACAAAAATCGCTGAAAGAAAGCGCGTACGTCGTGGCGGATGCACTAGAGGCAAACGACATGACCGAGGCACGCACGAAGCTCGGCTGGATTGTCGGGCGCGATACGGCACATTTAGACGAGCCTGAAATTGTGCGCGGCGTCGTTGAAACAGTTTCGGAAAATACGAGCGACGGCGTAACAGCACCGCTTCTATTTGCGCTATGCTTCGGGGCGACGGGCGCTTGGTTTTATAAAGCGATTAATACGCTCGATTCGATGATTGCGTATAAAAATGAGCGCTACGATCAATTTGGCTACGTCGCGGCGAAGCTTGATGATGTGGCGAACTTCATTTCGAGCAGGTTAACGGGCTTTTTACTATTAATTGCGACGAAAGCGGTGTACAAGCAGCCGTTTCGTGAGCGCTTTACGAATTGGCGCGCACATGCGAAGCTTCATCCGAGTCCAAATAGCGGCTATTTAGAATCGGCGACAGCATGGCAGCTCGGCATTCGACTTGGCGGCTACAATCGTTACGGCGCACGCGAATCATTTCGTGCGTACATGGGCGAGCCGTACGAAATATTACAGCGCAAACATATTGAAGCAGCGATTGCGCATATGCACCGAGTCGTATTACTCATAACTATAGGAGGTGTATTCATTTATGCAATATCCCGCACATGGAGCGAATCCAGCTTCTTTATATAACGCATTGCAGCTTGACATGCCGACGTCGATTATTGATGTGAGCGAAAATGTCAACGTATTTGGAACACCAGAGGAAGTTGTGCAGCAGTGGGGCGACTGCATGCAACTGCTACAGCAATACCCGCATGAGGAGGCTGAACCGTTCACATCGGCGGCCGCTACGTATCACGGCGTATTACGGGAACACGTCGCCGTATCAAACGGTGCAGCCGAAAGCTTAAACGTCATCGCCCAATCATTCGCAGGAAAGCGCGTCGTATTACTCGAGCCGTCGTTTTCAGAATACCGTCGCACGCTGACGCAATACGGCTGCACAATTGAACAAGTCGTTGCGACGTCGATTGAGGAATACACGTTTGATGATTGTGTATTACGCGATGCACTAAATGATGCGGCAGCGTGTTACATTTGCAACCCGAATAATCCAACAGGCGTATTAACTGCGCGCGAAACGATTGAACGATATGTTGCAAGTTATCCGCATTGTACGTTCGTCATTGATGAAGCATTTATGGACTGGACAGACGAAGTGGAAAGCTGCGTATCGCTCGTATCGCGCTATGACAACATACTCGTGCTCCGTTCGATGACGAAAATGTACGGTCTAGCAGGTGTGCGCTTAGGCTATATGTTGACGCAAAAGGCACAGCAATATCGCGCCTATTTCCCACATTGGAACGTGAGCACGGTTGCGATTGCGCTCGGTGTGACGTGCTTTCAACAACATGCGTTCGTCGAGAAGTCGCGAGCACATGCCGACAAATTGCGCACGACAATGAGCGAACAGCTACGAGCAATCGGTGCGCGTGTGACGAATAGCCGCGCGAACTTTTTAACGTTTTCGCTTCCAAACGTTGATGCTGATGCGTTTTTCATGCATATGCTAAAGCGTGGCATCGTGCTGCGCCATACGAAAAATTACGTCGGCTTGAACGGACAATGGTTCCGCATCGCCGTGAAAAGCGAAGACATTTGGGCGACGTGCTTACAGGAGATGACCGATTATGTGCAACACGATTCATCTATTTCGCCACGGTAGGACGACGTGGAATGACGAAGGGCGGCTACAAGGTTGGCTTGACTCACCGCTTCTTGCTGCGCCCAAGCGGTCAAAGCTCGCAGTTGATTACGTCGTGAGTAGCGATTTGCCGCGAGCGATGGTGACTGCGACTGCATTGTTTCCACAGCACGCTGTTCATACCGATGAGCGACTACGTGAAATTTATTTAGGGCATTGGCAAGGCGAGCGTATCGATGAGCTGATGCAGACTGAGGAATATCGCTGTTATGCGAGCGCACCGCAGCATTTCGAGCCGACGACGCAAGAAAGCTTTATGGACGTGACGAAGCGCATGCGTGAAGTGATGGACGAGCTGTTTGCGTTGCCGCATGACACAATCGCAGTTGTATCACACGGCATTGCGATTGCGTGCTTGCAATGTGCGATTGAAAACCGCTCGATTGTGGACGTGCATGATGTGATGCTAGACGGTGAGCAGTACATTACGCTTACGCAGGAGATATTTACAAAAAATTAATAAAAATAGTCGCACAATACGCATAACATGTTGTACAATAAACGTATGTATCGAGATTATAAGCTTGAAGGGGAAGTTTGGTGAGATGCCAACACTGTCGCGCAACTGTAATTCATGAAATGATAAGTCAGAACACCTTCCTTATAACGACGTACAGCGAAGCGAGGACGCGATGATTGTCGCTTCGTAGGAATTACCGTTTCGTCCAAACGAATCGTATTTGCCAAATGGATGTTGTAGGACACCTTGAATGAACGGTAATGAAAGCCTCTCCTTTGTAACGTGCCGAGTTACGTAAGGGGAGGCTTTTTTCGTTATAATAGAAGATAGCGCTTACATTAAGAGGGGGTTTTACGATGAATATTGGAGTAATCGGCGCAGGAGCCATTGCGCAATTTTTAGCACAGCAGCTGCAACATGACGACGCCTACACAATGACTGACGCACTCGTGCGAAATGCCGACAAGCACCGTGATTTTGCAGAAGCGTATAACGTGACGTTGCATACGGATGTTGCGACATTTGTAAATAGCAGTATCGACATTGTCGTAGAAGCGGCGACGATTGAAGCGGTGCGCCAATTTTTGCCGTCAATTATCAAAAAAAAGCCAGTCGTCGTCATTAGTGTCGGTGCGTTTGCGGACGCTGTGTTTTATGAACATATGACCAAGCTGTTGGAGCAGCACGGACAGCGTATATATTTACCGAGTGGTGCGATTGGTGGGCTTGATTTATTACAAAATGCCGCTGCTTTACAAGGCATCGAGCGCGTGTCACTGACGACGACAAAGCCCGCTGCATCATTGACGAGCGAGCGATTACATGAGCGACGCATTGTATTTCAAGGCACGGCGCGTGAAGCAGTAGCACAGTTTCCAAAAAATATGAATGTGTCGATTATGCTGGCGCTTAGTGCGATGTCGTTTCAAGCGATCGACGTCACGTTAATTGCTGATCCGCACGCGACGCAAAATACGCACGACATTCACATGACGGGTACGTTCGGCGAAGCATCGCTGACAATTAAAAATAACCCATTGCCGACAAACCCGAAAACGAGCTATTTAGCGGCAATGAGTATTATCGGTACGCTGCGTCGAATGCAGCATCACATTATTATTGCGTAGTCCCTTGCTCTAGCGGGGGATTTTTTTGCGTCATCGTCGTTACAATATGCCCACCTTCATTCGTTGCGGAAATGTTGTATTGACGCGTCTGCATTTTTTTCATCGTCGCCTCAGTCGTGTACTGCACTGTATACGTTACATCGTCAATTGTTAACGTGTAATACGGGTGAGCTTTTAAATGCGCGATGTATTCTTCAAACGCCATGTTTTTATCGTGCATAAATACGCTATGCGGTAGCCCGACGTAGCGAATATGCCACGGTTCAAAGCCGATACCGGTAATATCGATTTTGTCCGCAGGGTAACGGACGATAAAGCCGAAGCGGTGCGCGTTGTCTGCCAACCATTTTCCTTCTTCTGCATTTTCCATTAAACCGAGCGTCGAGCCGATATCGACCGACAAGCCAGTTGCGTGTTCGCTATAGCCAGCAGGAAGGGCGCGTGTATCACCGTACTGTGCGTGCAATTTGCTTTGTAGCTCCATTGGGCGGTGCGCACTATTAATGATGAAATGATTCACACCGTCTGCGGCTGCCGCTTCAAATAACTGCTTTAGCGGGCGAACGATCGGTGCTTGCACGAGAAAATCGTCGTTAATTTGTACGTTTGATACGAACGTGCGCGGAATTTTCACTAAATTTGTCGGCGTTTCCGTATACGCGTGCTGTTGATTCACGAGCAGTAAACTCATGTGATCTGCAATAATTGGCTCAATCGGCAGCACGAGTGGTTCAATCGTCTTCGGATGCACGCGCTCGATTTCCTCCGTTTGTCCTTCAAATTCGTTATACAGTAAAAATAAGCCGATGCCAGCGATGACAACGAGCAGTAAAAATTTTTTCATGTTTCGAAACCCTTTCATTTACAACTTCGCTTTCTATTATAACGATTATTGTGTCAAAAGCTCGTCGATGCACTGCGAATGAACAAATATGACTACATTTTTTGAAGGTTTTAGCAGCATATAATTTTTAGCAACAAAGAAGGAATTTTACATATTAGTAACGAATCATATAAAGCGTGGCGTATTACGCGCTCACATACTGACAAAAAAGATGACTGGGGTGACGATGATGGCAAGAATCGTAGCAATTACAGGTGCATCAGGTGGATTAGGGATGGCGATGGTACAGCAATTTGTCGCCGCGGGAGATATTGTATATATGCTGGACTTGAGCGAGAGTGAGACAGCACAAAACGTGTATAGCATCGTAACGGACGTAACGGATGAGGCGAGTACACAGCACGCCATCGACACGATTATGAAGGCGCATGGCAAAATCGACGTACTCATTAACAACGCAGGGCTTCAGCACCGAGATAAAGTTGAGGATTTTCCGGTACAAAAGTGGCGCCAGCTCATCGACGTGATGCTGACAGGGAC
>JAXJTE010000202.1:0-1784 GCA_036309765.1 Caryophanon sp.
ATTATTTAGCGAAGCATATTGGCCAAGTGATGACGCGTGAACACTTACTGCAAACCGTATGGGGCTATGATTATTTCGGTGATGTGCGCACAGTGGATGTCACGATTCGTCGCCTGCGCGAAAAAATTGAGGACAACTCGAGTCACCCAATGTGGATTGTGACGCGACGAGGAGTAGGCTATTATTTACGAAATCCTGAACAGGAGTAAGCAGCATGAAAAAAGTCGGTATTTTTAAATCAATTCATGTAAAGCTCGTACTGATTTATGTGTTGCTTATTATTATTGCGCTGCAAATTATCGGTCTGTATTTCTCACAGGCACTTGAAGATAGTTTAAAAACTAATTTTCAACAGTCGATTAAGCAGCGCATTGATTTAGTCGAGTTTAGTATTCGCGAGGAGCTAATGAAGGAGCGTACAGATACGACGCCAACGCTTGAGTCGAGCTTGAGCGTTATTTTACGTGAGTTTTCAACAGAGGATATTAATGAAATTCGCATTATTGATAATCGGAATCGGATTTTAGCGACGTCAGAGCCAGACAATCAGTCGCTTGTTGGCCAGCGCTCGAATGATGATTTGGTGCGTAAAGTTATTTCAGTGGAAACGCCGCTCGATACGATTTCGTTAGATAAACAAACGAGACAGCGTGTATGGGTACTTGTTAGTCCAATTACAGAAACAGCTGGGCCAAATAGTGAGCTACTTGGTGCGGTTTATATTGAGTCAGATATCGAAAAGGTATTTGAGCAACTGAATGAAATTAATCGTATTTTTGCCGTTGGGATTTTAATTTCATTAGCGATTACAATTGTGTTAGGGATTTTAATCGCGCGTACAATTACACGTCCCATCTCGGATATGCGTAAGCAGGCACAGGCGATGGCGAAGGGGAACTTCTCGCGTAAGGTGCGTGTGTACGGTACGGACGAGATTGGTCAGCTAGCGATTGCGTTTAACCATTTAACGAATCGTTTGCAGGAGGCCACATCCACAACAGAGGCGGAGCGACGCAAATTAACGAGTGTCCTAAGTAATATGACAGACGGTGTCATTGCGACTGACCGTAAAGGAAAAATTATTTTAATTAATGACCCGGCACTTAGTCAACTGCATGTAACGCGTGAGGAAACGGTAAATCGCCCGATTACATCGGTACTTGGCTTAGAAGAAGAGTATAGCTTTGAAGATTTAATTCATATGAAAGAGCCGGTCAATTTAGATTTTACTACGCAAGATGCACCGTATATTTTGCGTGCGAATTTTTCGGTGATTCAAAAGGAAACAGGCTTTGTGAATGGTTTGATTACGGTACTGCATGATATTACGGAGCAGGAAAAAATCGATATGGAGCGCCGAGAGTTTGTGGCGAATGTGTCGCATGAATTACGTACGCCACTAACGACGATGCGTAGTTACTTAGAGGCGCTAGCAGATGGTGCGTGGCGTGATGAAAATATTGCGCCGACTTTCCTAAATGTAACGCAGACGGAAACAGAGCGTATGATTCGCCTCGTAAATGATTTGCTACAGCTGTCGAAAATGGATAGTCAGGATTATGAATTGCGTCGAGAATTTGTTGAGTTTAATAAGTTTTTCACACGAATTATTGACCGCTTTGAAATGTCGAAGTCGCAACATGTAGAATTTGTTCGTATGCTACCGGAGACGAGTTATTTTGTGGACATTGATACGGATAAATTAACGCAAGTGATTGATAATATTATTTCAAATGCGTTGAAATATTCACCGGACGGGGGCAATGTTCGCTTTGGCTTCGTTC
>JAXJTE010000203.1:0-9327 GCA_036309765.1 Caryophanon sp.
CATATTTATCAGAAGCGGGCGCAGATGTGAACGTAGACGAAATCGTAGCACAATTACAAGCAACACCACATATTACACACCACGTACGTGAAGTATCACCAAAAGCTGCTTACCCATCACCAGGTCGTGGCCAGCGCGTCGTTGTAATTGACTTTGGTATGAAGCACGGGATTTTACGCGAATTAAACAAGCGTGACTGTGACGTGTTAGTTGTTCCTTACAACACACCAGCATCAGAAATTTTAGCATGGCATCCAGACGGCATTATGCTTTCAAACGGCCCTGGTAACCCAGAGGACGTAACAGAAGGAATCGAAACAGTACGCGAGCTAGTTGGTAAAGTGCCAATGTTCGGTATTTGCTTAGGTCACCAAATCTTCTCACTAGCATGTGGCGCGAAATCGTTCAAATTACCATTCGGTCACCGCGGCGGGAATCACCCAGTAAAAGATTTACGCACAGGTCGCACAGATTTAACATCTCAAAACCACGGCTATGCAATCGACATTGAATCATTAAAAGATACAGATTTAGAGCTTACACACGTAGCGTTAAATGACGGTACTTGTGAAGGTGTACGTCATAAAAACTTCCCAATCTTCACGGTACAATACCACCCAGAAGCATCACCTGGACCAGAAGATTCAAATCACTTATTCGATGAGTTTATCGAAATGATGGAAAATGAAGCAGCGAAGGAGAAAAAAAATGCCTAAACGTCAAGATATTCAAACTATTTTAGTAATCGGGTCAGGCCCAATCGTAATCGGTCAAGCAGCAGAGTTCGACTATGCAGGTACACAAGCGTGTCTTTCATTAAAAGAAGAAGGCTACAAAGTAATTTTAATCAACTCAAACCCAGCAACAATTATGACGGATACAGAAATTGCAGACAAAGTATACATCGAGCCAATTACGTTAGAATTCGTATCACGCATTTTACGTAAAGAGCGCCCAGATGCGATCTTACCAACACTTGGTGGTCAAACGGGTTTAAACATGGCAATCGAGCTTGACGAGTCTGGTATTTTAGACGAGCTAGGCATCGAAATTCTTGGTACAAAATTAGACGCGATCCATAAAGCAGAAGACCGCGACCTTTTCCGTAACTTAATGTATGAGCTAGGCGCACCAGTACCTGAATCAGACATCATTCACAACATGGAAGAAGCATACGCGTTAGTTGCACGTATCGGCTACCCAGTAATCGTACGTCCTGCATTCACACTTGGTGGTACAGGCGGCGGTATTTGTTACAACGACCAAGACTTAGAAGAAATCGTAACGTCTGGTTTAAAATATTCACCAGTAACGCAATGTTTACTTGAAAAATCAATCGCTGGTATGAAAGAGATTGAATACGAAGTAATGCGTGACTCAGCAGACAACGCAATCGTAGTATGTAACATGGAAAACTTTGACCCAGTAGGTATTCACACAGGGGACTCAATCGTAGTTGCACCGACACAAACGTTATCTGACCGCGAAAACCAAATGTTACGTAACATTTCATTAGACATCATTCGCGCACTGAAAATTGAAGGTGGCTGTAACGTACAGTTAGCACTTGATCCACATAGCTTCCAGTACTATGTAATCGAAGTTAACCCACGTGTATCTCGTTCATCTGCACTTGCATCAAAAGCAACAGGTTACCCAATTGCAAAATTAGCAGCGAAAATCGCAGTAGGTTTAACACTTGATGAAATTAAAAACCCAGTAACAGGTTCAACATTCGCTTGCTTCGAGCCAGCACTTGACTACATCGTAGCGAAAATCCCACGCTGGCCGTTTGATAAATTCGAATCTGCAAAACGTAACTTAGGCACGCAAATGAAAGCAACTGGTGAGGTTATGTCACTAGGTCGTACATTTGAAGAAGCGATTTTAAAAGCAGTACGTTCACTTGAAACAGGTCACGTACACATCGAAATGAAGCATGCAGAAGACTTAACAGATGCATGGATTGAAAAGCGTATTAAAAAAGCAGGCGATGAGCGTTTATTCTTCATCGGTGAAGCATTACGTCGCGGCGTAACAGTGGAAACAATTCACGAATGGTCTCAAATCGATCTTTGGTTCTTACACAAGCTGAAAAAGATTGTGGACATGGAACAAACACTTGCGGATAACAAAGGCGACAAAGACGTATTATATAAAGCAAAACGTTTAGGCTTTGCGGACAAAAAAGTGGCTGAGCTTTGGAGCATGACGGAAATGGAAATTTACAACTTCCGTAAAGAAGCAGGCATTACACCAGTATACAAAATGGTTGATACATGTGCAGCTGAGTTCGAGTCAAACACACCTTACTTCTACGGCACGTACGAAGAAGAAAATGAATCAATCCGTTCTGAAAAAGAGTCAGTAATCGTACTAGGTTCTGGTCCAATCCGTATCGGTCAAGGGGTAGAGTTCGACTACGCAACGGTACACTCTGTATGGGCGATTCAAGAAGCAGGTTACGAGGCAATCATCATTAACTCAAACCCTGAAACCGTATCAACAGACTTCTCAATTTCAGATAAATTATACTTCGAGCCATTAACAATCGAAGACGTAATGCATATCGTAGACTTAGAAAAACCAATGGGCGTTGTTGTACAGTTCGGTGGACAAACAGCAATCAACTTAGCAGATAAATTAGAAGCACACGGCGTGAAAATTTTAGGTACATCACTTGAAGATATCGACCGCGCTGAAAACCGTAACAAGTTCGAAGCAGCACTTCAAGAGCTAAAAATTCCACAACCACAAGGGAAAACAGCAGTGTCAAAAGAAGAAGCATTAGCAATCGGTCGCGACCTTGGCTTCCCGGTATTAGTACGTCCTTCTTACGTGCTTGGTGGACGCGCAATGGAAATCGTTTATAACTTAGACGAGCTTGCATACTACATGGAGCATGCGGTTGAAGCATCACCGGATCACCCAGTATTAGTTGACCGTTACTTAACGGGTCAAGAAATCGAAGTAGATGCAATTTGCGACGGTGAGAACGTATTAATCCCAGGTATTATGGAGCATGTTGAGCGCGCAGGTGTTCACTCAGGTGACTCAATCTCTGTATACCCACCACAAAAATTAACAGACGCGCAAAAAGATACGTTAGTAGACTACACAACGCGTTTAGCAAAAGGCTTAGGCATTATCGGTTTAATGAACATTCAGTACGTATTATCGGATGGTGAAGTTTACGTAATCGAAGTAAACCCACGTTCATCTCGTACAGTACCGTTCTTATCAAAAATTACAAACATCCCGATGGCAAACATCGCAACAAAAGCGATTCTTGGTCACTCAATCGTGGAGCAAGGCTACCCAACTGGCTTAGCACCAGAGCAAGCTGGCGTGTTCGTAAAAGTTCCAGTATTCTCATTTGCGAAGTTACGCCGCGTAGACATTACACTCGGCCCTGAAATGAAATCGACAGGCGAAGTAATGGGTAAAGATGCAACGTACGAAAAAGCATTATACAAAGGCTTTGTTGCAGCAGGTACGAAAATTAAAACAGAAGGTACTGTATTATTCACAGTGTCTGATAAAGATAAAGAAGAAGCGGTTATTTTAGCAAAACGCTTCTCAACAGTAGGCTACCGCATTATGGCAACAGCAGGTACAGCAGCAACATTCGAAGCAGCAGGCGTGCGCACAGACATCATCGAAAAAATCGGTGCAAAAGGCAAAACGTTACTTGATGTGATCCAAAACGGTGAAGCACAATTAGTTGTGAACACATTAACAAAAGGCAAGCAGCCAGCGCGTGACGGTTTCCGTATTCGTCGTGAATCTGTAGAAAACGGTGTACCATGTTTAACATCACTTGATACAGCTGAAGCAATGTTACGTGTAATCGAATCAATGACATTTACGGCTGAAACAATGCCAAAAGCGGAGGTAGTGCACTAAATGATCCGTCAACAAAAAATGACGGTCGTAGCGCAAAAGCAAATCGCAACGAACATTTTTGAATTAACACTTCAAGGGGAACTGGTACAGGAAATGACTCCTGGCCAGTTCGTCCATGTTAAAGTGTCTGACTCATATGAGCCGCTTTTACGCCGACCAATCAGTATCGCAAACATTGACAAAGACAAAAATGAATTTACGATGATTTACCGTGCAGAGGGGCGTGGTACGCAAATTCTTTCAACAAACCGAGAAGGGCAATTAGTCGACGTACTAGGTCCAATTGGTAATGGTTTCCCAGTGGAGGAAGCGGAGCCTGGTCAAACGGCGCTACTTGTTGGAGGAGGAATCGGTGTACCGCCGCTTCATGAATTATCGAAGCAACTGAAAGCTCGCGGTGTGAACGTTATTCACGTGCTTGGCTTCCAAACAGAGGACGTATGCTTCTATGAAGAGGAATTCACAGCGCTTGGTGACACACACTATGCAACAGTCGATGGCACAAAAGGCACAAAAGGTTTTGTGACGACAGTGTTTGATGACGTTGCACCACAGTTTGATGTATTTTACTCATGTGGACCGCTGCCGATGCTACGTGCATTAGAGCAGTACTACCCAGAGAAAAAAGGCTTCATGTCGTTTGAAGAACGCATGGCTTGTGGTATTGGTGCGTGCTTCGCGTGCGTATGCGATACGACAGAAGGGCAAGACAAAGCGTATGTAAAAGTATGCTCAGACGGGCCGGTATTCCCGAAAGGAGTTGTGGCACTATGAGCCGTTTAAATATGACATTACCTGGGTTAGAGCTAAAAAACCCAATTATGCCAGCGTCAGGTTGCTTCGGTTTCGGTCGCGAGTATGCACAGCTGTATGATTTATCAAAGCTAGGTGCCATTATGATTAAGGCAACGACAGTCGAAACTCGTCGCGGCAATCCGACACCACGCGTAGCTGAAACAGCAGCAGGTATGCTAAACGCAATCGGTTTACAAAACCCTGGTATCGAAAAAGTAATGAACGAAGAATTAAAGTTTTTAGAAGGCTATGATGTGCCGATTATCGCAAACGTAGCAGGTACGGAAATTGAAGACTACGTGGAAGTTGCACGTCGCATTTCAGCAGCGCCAAACGTCCACGCGTTAGAGCTTAACATTTCTTGTCCAAACGTAAAGTGCGGCGGCATTCAGTTCGGTACAGACCCTGAAACAGCAAAACAGCTAACAGCAGCGGTTAAAGCGGTATCAGAAGTGCCGGTATACGTGAAGCTTTCACCGAACGTAACGAACATTGTCGACATCGCCAAAGCGGTAGAAGCAGGCGGAGCAGACGGCATTACGATGATTAACACGCTTGTTGGCATGCGCATTCATGAGCATACGGGTAAACCAGTGATCGCAAACGGCACAGGTGGCTTATCAGGGCCTGCTGTGAAGCCTGTAGCGATTCGCATGGTATATGACGTATATAAAGCTGTAAACATTCCGATTATCGGTATGGGCGGTGTAACGTGCGCACAAGACGTCATTGATTTCATGTCAGTTGGTGCATCAGCGGTTGCAGTCGGCACAGCGAATTTCGTTGACCACTTCGTTTGCCCGAATATCATTGAGGAATTACCAGCAAAATTAGATGCATTAGGTGTAAACCACATTTCAGAGCTTATTGGAAGGAGCCACCGATAATGAACACAAAACCAATTATCGCACTTGATTTTCCGACAGAGGAGCGTGTGCTAACGTTTTTAAAGCAATTTAACGAGCCGTTATTTGTGAAAATCGGCATGGAGCTTTATATGCAAGAAGGTCCACAAATTGTGGCACAAGTAAAAGACCTTGGACACGATGTCTTTTTAGACTTAAAGCTGCATGACATTCCAAATACGGTAAAGTCGGCAATGAAAGGCTTAGCTAGGCTTGGCGTTGATTTAGTAAACGTCCATGCAGCAGGCGGCCGTGCGATGATGGAAGGTGCATTAGAAGGGCTTGAAGCAGGAACACCAGCAGGACAAAGCCGCGCAGCATTAATCGCGGTAACGCAATTAACATCAACGACAGAAGTACAAATGCAGCAGGAGCAGCAAATTCAGCTATCACTTCAAGAAGCGGTACTGCATTATGCGAAACTTACAAATGCAGCAGGCTTAAACGGTGTTGTATGTTCCGTACATGAAGCGCGCGCAATTGCGGACGCTTGCGGTGAAGACTTTTTACGTGTCACACCAGGCATTCGTATGCTCGGTGGCGAGGCGCATGACCAAAAGCGCATCGCAACGCCAGACGGAGCGAAAAAGGACGGTTCGACACAAATTGTTGTCGGTCGTGCCATTACAGGAGCAGCGGATCCAGTCGCAGCATATCATGAAGTACGCACATTATGGGAGGCATAAACATATGTTACAAAAAGACATCGCAAAAGAAATGTTACGTGTTGGCGCAGTAGAATTAAACGCAACGGAGTTATTCACATGGGCTTCAGGCATCAAATCACCAATTTATTGCGACACGCGCTTAACAATCTCAGACCCAACAGCACGTAAAGCATTAGCAAAAGGCTTAGCGGCAAACATTCAAGAATTCTTCCCAGGTACAGACATCGTAGCAGGAACAGCAACAGCTGGTATTCCTCACGCTGCATGGGTTTCAGACATTTTAGACTTACCAATGGTGTACGTGCGTTCAAAAGCAAAAGAACACGGTCGCGGTAACCAAATCGAAGGTAAATATACAGCAGGACAAAAAGTTGTTGTGGTAGAAGATATCGTATCAACAGGCGGCTCATCAATTACAGCAGTAGAAGCGTTACGCGCAGCTGGCTGTGAAGTGCTAGGTGTTGTATGTGTGTACACGTATAACTTACCAAAAGCAGAGCAAGCGTTTGAAGAAATCGGCGTGAAGTACGTATCACTTACAAACTTCGATTATTTAATTGAAGCGGCTTCTGAAACGGGTGCGATTGAAGCAGAACAAATTCCATTCTTAAAAGATTGGCATGCAAAATTAAAAGCAGGCGAGCTGTAAGCGGCAAAAAAGCAACAGCATCGTTGAAATAAATCGGCGATACATGTACAATAGTAGTACAAAGACCAACAGTAAAAAAGCCTGCGTAGGAACCTACGCAGGCTTTTAAGTTTAATAGATGGTTGGCACAGCGCGTGAAATTATGTAAAATATAGCAAGTGTAGATTTATTAACAACAATCGAGGCTGACAATTGTACAAGTGATTGCTCGAAAGAACGATTAGAGGAGGGTTTAGGCAATGAAGGATTTGCCTGTAGCGCCTAAACAATTTCGAAAAGAAATAGAAGGGCTTCGTGTATTATGTATTGTACTCATTATGACGTATCATATTTGGGTCGGAAAAGTATCTGGTGGGATTGATATTTTCCTTGTGCTGACTGGTTATTTTGCGATGGTATCGTTGCAGCAACAAATTGAACGCCAGCGTACCTTTTCAATTCATCAAATCATTTTACGCACCATTACAAGCTTATGGCCGCCTGCGCTAGCGGTAGCGATGATGACGGTCGTTTTAATGTATGTGTTTTACCCGATGTCTCAATGGTCAACGGTGTTACAGCACATGCTCGCATCGGTGCTGTACGTTGAAAACTGGCATTTAATTAAAGAAGCGACAAACTATTTAGCCTTTGATGGATCGGCAAGCCCGTTCCAACATTATTGGTCGATTGCGATTCAATTCCAATATACGCTTATTATGCCGGTCATTGTCGGTATTGTGTTATACGTTAGCCATTTATGTCGTTGGCCGTTTCGTAAAGTGTTAACGATGATATTAACGGTTGCGATGTTTATCTCTTTCGCGTATGCGACGTACTTAATTGGCGTGAAACCTGATGAGGCGTATTTCCACTTTGGGGCACGTTTATGGGAGCTATTAGTCGGTGCGATTGCGGCGATGCTCATTCCGATTATTCGCTTGACGAAGGAAGCATCGTCTGTATTTAGCTGGATTGGGATTTGGCTTGTCATTGCGACAGGTGTACTCGTTCCAGAAACGTGGTTGTTCCCAGGTATGGGTGCATTAATGCCAGTGTTCGGGGCATTATTATTTATTGTTGGCTCTCATCGTCACAAAAGCGTCATTAAAAGCGTATTTAGTAGCGATGCATTGCTATGGATGAGTCAGTACGTATACGGTATGTTCTTAATTCATTGGCCGTTGCTTATTACCTATCAGCTACTATGGGATACGACAGATGTGCCGATTATTCACGGCATCCTCATTATGGTTGTGTCGTTCTTACTAGCGATGCTGCTGCGCTTTGTCATAAGTGAAGGCTTTGTCAACTGGATTAAAACATTATCAACACGTGCGTTATATGCGACGCTCATTTTTTTACTGAGCGTAACGGTTTGTACGAATGTAGCGTTTAGTCAATACGTGGAGCATGTAAAAGAGGACGAGAAGGAAATTGTCGATGCACTGGAGGAAATCGTCGTAGAGCAGGTGGAGGAAGTCGAGCCAACGCCAGTGTATGCGGATTACCCCGGGGCACAGGCACTAACGCATGAGCATATTTTTGCGAATGACGGCGTGCCCCTCATTCCGTCTATGCTGCATGTACGTAGTGATGTACCGAGCATTTCAAAAGATCAAACATGTAACTCCAAAACAGGAAAAGTCGTGAAGTGTACATTCGGCTCAACTGCACCAGATGCACAGTCGATCGCGCTCATTGGTGGCTCGCACTCGGGGCATTGGTTCCCGGCGCTTGAAGCATTGTCGAAGGAGCTAAACTTCTCGATTACGACGTACATTCATGATGGCTGTCGCTTCACAAACGATGACTTTGATGGACAAATGACGAAAGCGTGCTTAGATTGGAATGGAAATGTCATTGCCGATTTAAAGAGCAGCACACCGTCACTTGTCTTTACGACAGCGACACTAAATAAGCATCCGCAAATTCCGGCTGGATACTTAGCGCAGTGGAGAGCGTTAGAAGGCGTCACAACGATTTTTGCGGTAACAGATAACCCACGTATGGCAATGGACATTCCGACGTGCTTAGACCGTAATAGAGGCAACGTGGCGGCTTGTCACATGGCGAAGGAAGATGTGTTACCAGCAGATTTGCCGTGGCACACGACGCCAAACATTCCAGACAACGTGATTTTTACAAATATGAGCAATGCGTTTTGTGACGAGACGACGTGTTATTCGGTTGCCGGCAATATGATTTTATACCGAGATGATAATCATATTACTGCGACATATGCACGTACAATTGCGCCGTATTTACGCGCACCGTTAGAAGAAGCATTGAAGCAAGTGAAAAAGGGGGCTGTCCAAAAAGTCAGATGAACATCTGATTTTTCGGAAGCCCCTTCTTCTATTTCGTTCGTTATTTTTAGGATACGGATCAAAAAAATGAAATAAAAAAATCGTCCTTTTTCGTA
>JAXJTE010000204.1:0-20299 GCA_036309765.1 Caryophanon sp.
CATACATGAGGCGACGTTCCTCCTCCATCTCATCGTCATCATCAAGCGAGCGCGCGTGCGGGAAAATATTTTCCTCTAAGCCAATAATGAACACAACTGGGAACTCTAACCCTTTTGCCGCGTGCATCGTCATTAAAATAATTGTCCCCTGCTCCTTCGCCTCTTCGTCAAGTGAATCGATGTCCGCAATAAGAGCTAAGTCCGTTAAAAATGCGACGAGCGACTGTTCTTCACTGCGCTCTTCAAATGCTTTCGTTACCGTTAAAAATTCCTGTAAGTTTTCTAGACGGCTTTGTGCTTCAATTGATTTTTCCGCTTCTAACATCGCGCGGTAACCCGTCTTCTCAATCACTTGTTCAACAAGCTCTGTCACCGATAAAAATTCTGACTGCTGCGTGAAGTTTTCGATTAACGTACGGAATTCCGATGCTGCATTTGCTGCGCGCTTCGTCAATCCCATGAAATCCACTTCCTGCAACGAATCGAAAATTGAACGATTATATTGCAGCGCGAAATCGAGCATTTTATCAAACGATGTGCCGCCGATGCTGCGCTTTGGCTCGTTAATAACGCGAGCAAGCGACAAGTCATCGTCGTTGTTCGCAATTAAACGTAAATACGCCAAAATGTCTTTAATTTCTTTTCGGTCATAGAACTTCGTGCCGCCAACGATTTGGTACGACAAGTTCGACTTCACGAGCGTTTCTTCCATACCACGTGACTGCGCGTTCGTACGGTATAGCACTGCGAAATCGTCGAGCTTTCGACCTTCCATTTTGATTAACTGCTTAATCGTTTCAACGACGTGGCGCGTTTCCTCAAACTCGTTAGACGCTTTAAATAACTGAATGCGCTCGCCCTTTTTGTTATCTGTGCGTAGCGCCTTTTTGTAGCGGCTATTATTGTTTTCAATGACCGCATTCGCCGCTTCTAAAATCGTTTTCGTCGAGCGATAGTTTTGCTCGAGTAAAATAACTTTTGCGTTCGGGTAGTCTTTTTCAAATGATAAAATATTGCCAATGTCCGCCCCGCGCCAACGATAAATCGATTGATCCGAGTCACCTACGACGCAAATGTTTTCAAACTTTTGCGCAAGTAGCTGTACGAGTTGATATTGGGAATTATTGGTATCTTGATATTCATCGACATGAATGTACTGGAATTTATTTTGATAAAACTCGAGTACGTCTGGCGCTTCCTTAAATAAACGAATCGTCATCATAATGAGGTCGTCGAAATCTAATGATTGGTTGCGCTTTAGTCGCTCCTGATAACTTTCATATACGCCTGCTGCAATTTTTTCAAACGGATTGTGCGCGTTCATATTCTCTTTAAACATACGCACGTCGATGCACTCGTTTTTCGCCGAGCTAATCGTGTTTAAAATCGCACGTGGGTCGTATTTTTTCGGGTCGATATTTTGTTCCTTCAACACGTTTTTGACAACGGTTAATTGGTCGGTCATATCTAAAATCGAGAAGCTTTTTGAAAAGCCTAGTCGGTCAATGTTGCAGCGTAAAATGCGCACGCACATTGAGTGGAACGTCGATACCCACATGCGCTCGCCCGTTCCCGTACCTAAAATCGAATCAATTCGCTCGCGTAGTTCACGCGCCGCCTTGTTCGTAAATGTAATCGCTAAAATATTAGAAGGATATACTTCCTTTTCGACAATTAAATAAGCAACGCGATGTGTTAACACACGCGTTTTCCCTGAGCCTGCCCCTGCCATAATCAGCAGCGGCCCTTCCGTCGTCTTGACCGCTTCTGTTTGCTCTGGATTCATACCGGCTAACAAATTATTCGTAATATGCTCCATATGCACACCTCTTTCACGTTTAAAATCGAACATTCATTCTTATTTTAGCACATCTTTTACCGCTTTTACGGTTTTCAATGCTGCCTTTAAATCATCATAAATAATGTTGCCGACTACGACTGTATCCGCAAACTTCGCCATTTCTGCTGCTTGCTGTGCGCTCGTGATACCGCCGCCGTAAAACAGTTGCGTGTTCTCTAGTACGTTGCTTACCGCTTCGACATACGACACATCGCCGTACGCACCGCTATATTCCATATAAAAAATCGGCAGCTTGAAATAATTCTCCGCTAAACGCGCATACGCAACAACATCGTCCACGTCTAAATCTGTTTTCGCACTCGTCGCATGTGCCACTTTACAATCAGGGTTTAATACGCAATACCCTTCCGCAAACAACTCGTCCCATACCATAACGTCACCGAACTGCTTCAGCGCCTCGTGATGCATCCCTTTAATCCACGTCGGGTCCTCGCTGTTTAACACAGTCGGAATGAAGTAATAATCGAACGCTGGTGTAATTGCGTCGATCGTTGAAATTTCAAGCGCAACTGGCACGCTGTAACGGCGCACACGCACTAAAATGTCGAGTACGTTGTCGAGCGTAATGCCGTCCGTGCCACCGACAAGGATGACGTCCGTGCCCGATTCGCATACTTGCTCAAGCACCTCGTCTGAAATTGTTTTTGCTGGGTCTATTTTGAAAACATGTCGCCATTGTTTAAAATCCATTATTGTTCCCTACCTTTTTAGTATATGTTCGTGAAGCAAATGCTCTCCGCTGTCGAGGCAGGCTTTCCGCGGGCGTGGCTTGAGCCTCCTCACCGCTCCTACGTCGCGTCTGCGGGGTCTCAAGTCGCACACTTTTCCCGCTGGAGTCCGCCTCTTTGCTACGAGCAATCCGCACTCAATCTCTCAAAAATCGAAATTCCACTATCGATTGCTAACTAAGCTTCACACATTTAAATATATTACTTGCCACGTCTGTTAATTAGCCTGTTTATACAGCAGCATCACGATTTTTCAGCACCTAGCTTAGAATGGCGAGCGCGATTTAGCTCGCGGCGAGACTTCTAGGGGAATAGCTCGTGACTCATGACCAACATCGTGTTCGCCGCCGAGCCCCAGAAAAAAGCAAACAGCCGAATCATTGGCTAATCAACACATGTGGTTACTTGCACTAGTATAGCGGAATTTGTACGCAGATGCATTTGTGTAAAACGCATAAAAAAAGAGCCGCACTAACATGATGTTAGCACAGCTCTTCATTTTATTTCGTCCCTTTGCCTGGCTGGAACGGCTTTTCATCTGGATACAGTCGCCCGAGCATTTCATCGTACGTATCGTTGCCATAATCGAAGCAACGGCGTACGCGCGAAATCGTCGCAGTTGACGCACCTGTTTCTTTTTTAATCGTTTCGTACGTTTTCTTTAAACGTAATAAATGCGCGACTTCAAATCGTTGTGCGAGTGATTGAATTTCACTAATTGTGCATAGATCATCAAAAAATTTATAGCATTCTTCAATATCTTTTAGCTCTAGCACAGCTTTAAATAATTGTTCTGTTTGATGCCCGCGAATTTTTTCAACTTGCATGCGCATTTCCTCCTCTAGTTACCATATGAGGCAACTACATATCAATATGAGCAGCGCGTGTTTACTGCTCCACCACTTTGCTTGTTCGTTCTTATTTTAAATCATCACTTTAACATAATAAAGTAAAATAACTTCTGATGCAAAATTTGTACTATTTAAACAAGATATTCGATACAGTTAGTGGGTGATGCAAAACTATTCACGCATCATCGCAGGGAGTAAAATATTTTTCTTCATAACGTCGTACAGCCCTTTTGGTGTAATGCGGATGTACGGCAAATGCGTCGATTGTAAAAACAGCAAGCTATAAATCGCATCGCCTTTATCGAAGCCTCGTGCGCGTAGTTCCACGATGAGCGCTTTTTCCTGCTCAATTAACTGCTCCATCGGCAAGTCGCTCATTAAGCCACCGACCGTTAACGGAATGCTCGCGATCACTTGCTCGTCCTCAATCAACACGATGCCACCGCCGAGCTTTTTCACTTCGCTAAACGCTTGCATCATCGCCTCGATGCTTTTACCGATTAAAATAACATCGCCCGTCGTAGAGTACGTCGATGCAAAACCTTGTACATTTTTCGCAAAGCCTTTTAAAAACGTATTCACATGCCATTTGCCGAACTTATCAATTAACATTAAGTAGCACTCGTCCTCGTTTTGTACGACCGCCTGTTTATTTAAATGTAAGTTCACGCTGTACGGCTTCGTAATGACGTCGTTCACAAGCTTAATGCCAAATGGAATCGAAAATTGGAAGTCGCTTTCGTGCAGCTCAAAATCAAGTGCAAGCGGCGTAAATTCCTCAAAGCGTTCCTCTGGCCAATCGAACACTTCCTCACCGTCGCGTACCATCCATTGTCCCTTCGCCATCACCGCTTCTGGCACCGGCGTAAACTCGTCCGTTAACACGTTAAGCGTCGCAAATCGCCCTGTCGAAATCATGCCGTGCAAGTTTGATACGCCGTAATATTTCGCCACATTATAGCTCGCCATATTGTACGCATCGATTGGATCCACACCTGCTGCTAACGCGGCTCGAATGCACTTATCCATTACGCCGTCTTCATGAAACATCGGTGTCGAGCCGTCCGTCGTCATCATTAAATGGTGGAAAATGTTCCAGCCCTTCTCGACAATATCCTTTAAAATGTTCGGCAAATCTGGACGAATCGATGAATAGCGTAGCGTCACAGCGTACCCTTGATTAATGCGCTTTTCGACATCGTCCACCGTCATCGCCTCGTGATCACCGTTCGCCCCGAATAAACGCATTTTCGCAAGCGTCTTTTCCGATGCGCCAGGTAAATGCGCCTCGATTTTTTTCCCTTTTAGCTTCGCCGCTTGAATCCAATATAGCATTTCATCGTCGCCTGCCATTAAGCGCGGCCAACCCGTTACTTCACCGCCCATTAACACGTCTGGGCGCTCAATCCATTCAAGCACGTTTTCCATCGAGAACACTTCATGCTCATGCTCAAGCTGCGTTTGTGAATCAAAGCGCACCCACCAATAAAATTGCGTCGGTAGCGATTTCCATCGATCCATCATTGAAAACGCTTTCTTATTTTCTAAAGCTAAAAACATCGCTAAGTTATCGCAAAGCATTGTCGAAGTGCCCGTCTTCATCCCATAGCGTGCAAACGACACTGGATTATATAGTTGATGCGGGTGAACGTGCGGCTCAATGTATCCTGGCACGACCGTTTTGCCCGTCATATCAATCATTTCTGTATTCGTAATATTTTGTGGCAGCTCGTCGCCAACGTACACGATGCGGTCGCCTGCAATCCAAATGTTGCCGTGGCGCCAATCGCGAAATACGCTATGTAAATATCGCGCGTTTTGTAGGACGATTGTTGGTGCGCGAAGCCCATCAATTACAGCTACTTGATTTCGAATGTCATTCATTTTCCAAATTGGTTCAAACACACAACAGTCCCCCTTTTGTCGGTTCTTTTCTTCATAGTACCATACCGCGCTTTATCATAGCAAAGTACGATGAATAACAATATAAAAATTTTACATATAGTATACATGCTCTGTTGATTAGCAAATTAATTGGCAGGAGCGTATTGCGGCTCGCATTCCTGGGGCTCGGTGGCGAACACGATGTTTGTCATGAAGGCGATGCCACATGGACGTGGCGCTTATCGCCTTCCTCAAGCCTCCTCGCCGTTTCGTTCCTCACGGCTGTGGGGTCTTGAGGCACGAGCTTTTCCCCTAGGAGTCTCGCCGCACGCTCCCTGCCACTATAAAACCGCATGTATTTCTATTTTACTACTAAAAACAAGCAATATAGCTGTATACACGGGGCTAATCAACCGACCTGATAGTATACAGGAGTAACTGCTTATCATTCATTAAGCCTATCAAATTTCATACAACAAATAAAACAGAGCTGCGTTGAAAGTCCATTCGACTCCTAACACAGCTCCACTCATCATTTATTTAAATGTACGCCAGCCGATATCTGTGCGGTAGAAGAAGTTATCCCACTTCTCGCTGTTAATACCTGCGTATACTTTTTCTTGTGCTTCTTTTAACGTCGCCGCTTTTGCACCAACTAATAGTACACGTCCGCCGTTTCCAACGAATGTACCGTCCACTTCTTTCGTACCTGCGTGGAATACTGCGTGAGATGCGCTTAATACGTCTAAGTTCGGTAATGCATTGCCTTTTTCCACGTCGCCTGGGTAACCTTCTGATGCGATGACAACACCTAGCATCGCTTCGTCAGACCATTGTAAGTCGAACTTTTCTTCTTTCATTAGCGCTGTCATGAATAAACCGAAGTCTGACGCCATGCGCGGTAATACAACTTGTGTTTCAGGGTCGCCAAAGCGTGCGTTGAACTCGATTACTTTCGGACCTTTCGCCGTTAAAATAAGACCTGCGTATAAAATACCTGTGAATGATACGCCTTCTTGCTCCATCGCTTCAACAGTTGGCACGACGATTGTGTCGTATGCAACGTCGATTACGTCTTGTGCGATTTGTGGCACTGGAGAGTACGCACCCATACCGCCTGTGTTCGGACCTTTGTCGCCGTCGTATGCGCGTTTGTGGTCTTGTGCGATCACCATTGGGTAAATTTGTCCTTTATGTACGAATGACATGAATGAGAACTCTTCGCCGTCAAGGAATTCTTCTACTACTACTTTCGATGAAGAATCACCGAAGCGTTGGTTACCGATCATATCTTGAACAGCGTCAATTGCTTCTTCTTCTGTCATCGCAACGATTACACCTTTACCAGCTGCTAAACCATCTGCTTTAATAACGATTGGTGCGCCTTGCTCTTTAATGTACGCAACCGCTTTGTCCGCTTCTGTGAACGTTTCGTGCGCAGCTGTTGGGATGTTGTATTTGTTCATAATGTCTTTTGCGTACGATTTTGAGCCTTCAATTTGCGCTGCTGCCTTCGTTGGGCCAAAGATTACTAAACCTTGCTCGTTGAAATAATCAACAATTCCTTCTGCAAGTGGTTGCTCAGGACCTACGAATGTCAGTGCTACGTCGTTTTCCTTTGCGAAGTTTGCAAGTGCCGTAAAATCAAGTGCGTCGATTGCGACTACTGTTGCGTCGCGCTTCATGCCGTCGTTACCTGGTGCTACGAAAACGTTTGTTACTGATGGTGCTTCGTTAAATTGTTTTGCGATGGCGTGTTCACGACCGCCGCTTCCGATTACTAAAATGTTCATATGTTTTCCTCCTATGTTATGTCAATGTGAGCTTTTTATTCATTTTAAATGAACAGCGAATAATACATAATGATGGCTGTAAGCGCTGCGACGAGACTCCTTGGGGAACAGCTCGTGACTCAAGACCCCACAACTGTGAGGTAACGAGCAGCGAGGAGGCTTGAGGAAGGCGATAAGCGCCACGTCCATGTGGCATCGCCTTCATGACAAACATCGTGTTCGCCGCCGAGCCCCAGGAACGCGAGTCGCATAGCGCGTTCAGCCAAATTAGTATATATAGTTTTACATATAAAAAATGCCCGCCTAATAACTAGGCGAGCGTTTTTTATTATGAGCGATGCATGCGTAGTATCCGACCAGAATAGTATGCATACACCACTTATAATAGTTACTACGGTGCAATCCCCCGACCAAAGTTGATTGCAGTAGTAGTTGCTGTTTGATTGAACGTCCGGCCAAAGTCGTTCAATCGAGAGTGCGAACACTCCGTTTGTGAAACGCTTCTGCCACTATCCGGCCAGAATAGGTGCGAAACATTATTCTATTATACTGTGAATGTGTTGTTGTTGCTAGAAGTTTTACATTTTTCCATGCGTACCAACAATACTTCGGCTACTAAAAACTCACTGCTTAAAAATTAGTGCTTGAAGTGACGTACGCCTGTGAATACCATTGCGATGCCTGCTTTGTTTGCTGCGTCGATTGAATCTTGGTCTTTAATTGAGCCACCTGGTTGAATGATTGCTTTAATGCCTGCTGCTGCCGCTGCTTCAACTGTATCGCCCATTGGGAAGAACGCGTCAGATGCAAGTGCTGCACCGTTTGCTTTTTCGCCTGCTTGTTCGAACGCGATTTTCGCTGCGCCTACACGGTTCATTTGACCAGCACCAACACCTAATGTCATTTGCGCGTCTGTTACAACGATCGCATTTGATTTTACGTGTTTTACTACTGCCCAACCTAATTTTAACGCTGCCCACTCTTCTTCAGTTGGCTCGCGGTCTGTTACCACTTTAATGTCTGCGTCTTTGAAGCCTGAACGGTCTGGCTCTTGAACTAATAAGCCACCTTCAACTGATACAACGTTGAAGTCATCTTGCTTCGCTTGAGAGAAGTCGATCGTCATTAAGCGGATGTTTTTCTTCGCTGTTAAAATCGTTAATGCTTCTTCTGTGAATGAAGGGGCGATAATGATTTCTAAGAAGATGCCTGCTAATTGCTCAGCTGTTGCTGCATCGACTTCTTTGTTTAACGCGATGATGCCACCGAAAATTGACGTTGGGTCTGCTTCGTACGCTTTGCCGAATGCTTGTGCAATCGTTTCGCCCGTACCAACACCACAAGGGTTCATGTGCTTCACGGCTACCGCTGCTGGAATGTCGAATTCCTTCACGATTTGTAGCGCTGCGTTTGCATCTTGAATGTTGTTGTATGAAAGCTCTTTACCGTGTAGCTGTGTAGCGTACGCGATTGAGAAGTCAGAGCCTAAGCGCTTTTGGTAGAACGCTGCTTTTTGGTGTGGGTTTTCGCCGTAACGTAAGTTTTGCTTTAACTCGTATGTAAGCGTTACGTTCTCTGGGAATTCTTCGCCAATTGCTGCTGTTAAATGGTTTGAAATGTATGAATCGTACGCTGCTGTGTGACGGAATACTTTCGCTGCTAAACGTTGACGAGTTGCAAGCGTCGTTTTGCCGTCTGCTTTTAATTCACCAAGTACCGCTTCGTAGTCGTTTGCATCAACGATTACTGTTACGTATGCGTGGTTTTTCGCAGCAGAACGTAACATCGTTGGACCACCGATGTCGATGTTTTCAATCGCATCATCCCATGTTACGTTTGGCTTAGAAATTGTTTCAACGAATGGGTAAAGGTTTACACATACGATTTCGATTGGCTCGATGCCGTGCTGCTCCATTTGTGCAACGTGGCTAGGCTCGTCGAATTTCCCTAAAAGACCACCGTGGATCATTGGGTTTAACGTTTTTACACGTCCGTCTAAAATTTCAGGGAATTTTGTTACTTCGTCAACAGCTGTTACAGGTACGTTGTTGTCTTGTAATAATTGCTTTGTGCCACCTGTTGATAATACTTCATAGCCAAGAGCGACTAGTTCTTTGGCGAATTCTAAAATACCATTTTTATCTGAAACACTAATGAGTGCACGTTTCGTCACGATGACGACCTCCTTAAAGTTTGTTGCTTATTTTAATGTTGCTTGTCGCTTTCGAGGCAGGCGTTTTCATTGTAAAACGATTACTTCGCTTCCACTTTACCTGCAAACAGCTGCTGTAGTGCGGCTGTGTATAGGGCATGTTCTGCTTTATGCACAGCTTCTTCTGTTTGCTCGCGGTCACCGTCAATGACGTTCACAGCTGTTTGTGCGATGATTGGACCTGTATCCATTCCTTCATCGACAAAGTGTACTGTGACACCTGTTACTTTTACGCCGTGTGCAAGCGCTTGTCCGATTGCATCTTTTCCTGGGAACGACGGTAAAAGAGATGGGTGAATGTTCACGATTTTTGATGGATATGCGCCAAGTAACGTTTCTGATACAAGACGCATGTAACCTGCTAGCACAATCCATTCGATGTCTTGCTTGCGTAGCTCATCGACAATTGCCTGCTCATATGCTGCTTTTGAGTCAAAGCTTTTTGGGCTAAGCGCAAGCACTGGAATGTCAAACTGTGCAGCCCGTGTTTCCACGTATGCACCTGGCTTATCGGTTACGACAAGTACGATGTTTGCTTGTAGCTCACCACGCACGATGGCTTCTTGAATCGCTTGGAAGTTTGAACCACTTCCTGAAGCAAATACGGCAATGTTCGTCATTACACTAAGCTCCCGTCATGCTCCCCGTTGAAAAGAACTCCTTCGCCTTTTACAACGCGGCCGATTGTGTACGCTTTTTCGCCGTTTGCTTCGATTGCTTCGATTACTTTCGCCGCTTCTTCAGCTGGTGTTGCGATTACGAAACCAATACCCATGTTGAAAACGTTGTATAAATCTTTGTCCGCAAGCTGACCTTTTTCTTTTAGGAATTCAAAAATGCGTAGCACCGGCCAAGAGCCTAAGTCAATCTCAGTTGCTAAACCTGCTGGCATCATACGTGGTAAGTTCTCGTAGAAGCCACCGCCCGTTACGTGTGCACAGCCATGTACGTCTGCTGCTTTTAATGCTGCAAGTACTGGTTTTGCATAAAGCTTTGTTGGAACTAATAGTGCTTCGCCAATTGGACCTAAATCTTCATAGCCTTCCACTACTGCATCGACTGCATAGTCATGATCTGCAAATACAACTTTACGCACTAATGAATAACCATTTGAATGCACGCCGCTTGAAGCGATTCCGATTAATACGTCGCCTTCTGCAATGCGCTCACCTGTTACGATATTTGCTTTCTCACAAGCACCTACTGCAAATCCTGCTAAATCGTACTCGTCTTCTTCGTAAAGACCTGGCATTTCTGCTGTTTCCCCACCGATTAATGCTGCACCTGATCGTACGCAACCATCCGCTACACCTTTAACGATTTGTTCAATTTTTGCTGGTACTGCTTTGCCTACTGCTACGTAGTCAAGGAAGTAAAGTGGCTCTGCGCCTTGTGCAACAATATCATTTACACACATTGCTACACAGTCGATTCCGATTGTATCGTGTTTATCTACCATAAACGCTAACTTTAATTTCGTTCCAACGCCGTCTGTACCTGAAATGAGTACAGGCTCTTTTAAGTTTAATGTTGATAAATCAAACATGCCGCCAAAACCGCCGAATGTTCCCATAACTCCTAAACGATTTGTGCGCTCCACGTGTGATTTCATACGTTGAACTGCCTCATAACCTGCTTCGATATTTACGCCTGCTTGTTCATATGCTTTAGACATCTGAATCCTCCTAAATTTTAAAAAGCATGTAATTCTTAAAAAAAACGCATTCGTGCACGACGCACGAATGCGTTTAACTTAACATTCTTTTTCGTGTGGTAAAACTGTATCTGAGAAAATTTCTGTTGGGTATTCGCCTGTGAAGCATGCTAGGCAAAGACCGCCATTTGGATCGCTAAATGGACGCGCTGTTGCACGCACCATGCCATCTGGTGTTAAAAACGTTAACGTATCCGCTTCAATCGCTACACGAATTTCTTCGATGCTGTGGCTTGAAGCGATTAATTGCTCTGACGTTGACGTATCAATACCATAGAAGCAAGGGTTTGTCATTGGCGGTGACGTAATCATTACGTGTACCTCCGCAGCACCTGCATCCTTTAACATACGCACAATACGTTTTGACGTCGTACCGCGAACGATTGAGTCATCTACCATAATCACGCGCTTGTCTTTTACAACTTGCACAACTGGTGATAGCTTCATTTTTACGCCGCGCTCACGTAGCTCTTGTGTTGGCTGAATGAATGTACGACCAACGTAGCGGTTTTTAATTAACCCAAGCTCGTACGGAATGCCGCTTTCTTCTGCAAAACCAATTGCAGATGATAACGATGAATCCGGTACGCCTGTTACAACATCTGCTTCAATGCCCGCTACTTCACGTGCAAGCTCGCGACCCATACGTTTACGCGCCATATGGACGTTTACTGTGTCGATGTTTGAGTCTGGACGTGCGAAGTATACGTACTCCATCGCACACATTGCGCGTGGTGCCGCTGCTTCGTCTGTAATGCGGTCTACTTCAATGCCGTTGTTTGTAATGTATAATAGCTCGCCTGGTTCTACATCGCGCACGTATTCTGCACCGATTAAATCGAATGCACATGTTTCTGATGCAACAACCCAAGCGTCGCCTAATTTACCTAATGATAGAGGGCGTAAACCATTGCGGTCACGCGCGACAATCATCATGTCTTTCGTTAAAATCATAAGGGCAAAGGCACCTTTCAATAAAGAAAGCGCATTTTTAACCTTTGCTCGAAACGGCGAGTGTGACGACTTTTTAATTAAGTGGATTACAACTTCTGTATCTGACGTTGAGTTGAAAATACTGCCTGAACGCTCTAAGTTTTGCTTTAAGTGATTCGCATTGACTAAGTTCCCGTTATGCGCAATCGCAAGTGAGCCTGTTGATGAACGAAATAATAACGGTTGTACGTTTTCAATTCCGCTACCACCAGCTGTTGGGTAACGTACGTGTGCGATCGCTGCATGACCTGTAGCAGCACGTAATTTTTCCTCGTTAAAGATATCGTTGACTAACCCTTCACCTTTGATCGGGCGCAGAGAATTGCCGTCTGTTACGACAATTCCTGCTCCTTCTTGACCTCGGTGTTGCAGTGCGTGTAAGCCGTAATAGCTTAGTTGCGCACTTTCAGTATGTCCCCATATGCCAAAGACGCCACATTCTTCGTTTAAGCCTCTGATTTCAGTAAACATGGGATTGCTCCTTTCCAAGCAGAACGGAATTCCTCCACTGAACCTTCTACTAACACGCCAGCGTCTCCGTTAATTGTTAGTGTTGCATCATTTGTTACGACACCAATTTCTTTTGCATCTGTTACGATTTTTTCAAATGCTTCTTTGTTTTCTGGTGCTACTGTTACGATGAAGCGAGATTGTGATTCTGAGAATAAAGCAGTTGTTGCTGAGCCTGTTAATGTAACGTTTACACCTAAGCCTTTTGCGCCAAATGTTTTTTCTGCAAGTGCCACTGCTACGCCGCCTTCAGATACGTCATGCGCTGATGCGACTACGCCTGCACGAATAGCAGTAAGTAATGCTTCTTGACGTTGTGCTTCTACTGTTAAGTCGATTGATGGTGCTTGACCGAAAATGCGACCTTCCACTAATTTTTGAAGCTCTGAACCACCGAACTCAGTTTTCGTTTCACCCATTACGTAAACGATGTCGCCAGCGTTTTTCGCATCTTGTGTCGTTACGTGAGCTAAGTCTTCTACTAAGCCGACCATACCGATTGTTGGTGTTGGGTAAACCGCTTCACCTGAACGTTCGTTGTACATTGATACGTTACCGCCGATTACTGGTGCATCAAGTGCTAAACAAGCTTCCGAAATACCATCTGCTGATTTTTGGATTTGCCAGAAAATTTCTGGTTTCTCTGGGTTACCGAAGTTTAAGCAGTCCGTAATAGCTAACGGCTTACCACCAGTTGCTACGATGTTACGAGCAGCTTCTGCAACGGCAATTTTACCACCAGTTGTTGGATCTAAGAAAATGTAGCGAGAGTTACAGTCTGTTGTCATCGCTAAACCTTTGTTCGTACCACGCACGCGAACTACTGCCGCATCAGAACCTGGTGCTACTACTGTAGACGTACGTACTTGGTAGTCGTATTGGTCGTAAACCCACTCTTTAGATGCTACTGTTGGCGCTTGTAATAACGCTGATAACGTTTCTTTGTAGTCTGTTACAGCTGGCTCTGCGTTTTCCATCGCTTGATATTCAGCGAAGTAAGCAGGTTCTTCATCTGGCATGTTGTACACTGGTGCGTCCTCTGCTAAAGCATCTGCTGGCACTTCTGCAACAACTTCACCTTTGTGTAATAAACGAAGCATTTTGTCGTCTGTTACGCGACCTACTGATACTGCATCTAAATCGTATTTTTCAAAGATTGCTTTAATCTCTTCTTCACGACCTGTTTTAACAACGATTAACATACGCTCTTGAGACTCAGAAAGCATCATTTCGTACGCTGTCATACCTGTTTCACGTTGAGGCACTAAGTCTAAGTTCATTTCTACACCAGTACCAGCTTTAGAAGCCATTTCTGCTGAAGATGAAGTTAAGCCCGCTGCACCCATGTCTTGAATACCAACAAGTGCGTCTGATTTTACAACTTCTAAACAAGCTTCAAGTAAAAGTTTCTCCATGAATGGGTCACCAACTTGAACTGCTGAACGTTTTTCATCCGCTTCTTCTGATAATTCTTCAGATGAGAATGTTGCACCGTGAATACCGTCACGACCCGTTTTTGCACCTACGTACATTACTGTGTTGCCAACGCCTGCTGCTACACCTTTTTGAATATCTTTGTGGTCGATTAAACCAACACACATTGCGTTTACAAGTGGGTTACCTTCGTAGCAAGGGTCGAATTGAATTTCGCCGCCTACTGTTGGAATCCCGATACAGTTACCGTAACCTGCGATACCAGCTACAACTTCTTCAAATAAATACTTACCACGCGCTGTTTTTAATTCACCAAAGCGTAATGAGTTTAACATCGCGATTGGACGTGCACCCATTGAGAATACGTCACGGATGATACCGCCTACACCTGTTGCTGCACCTTGGTACGGCTCAATTGCTGAAGGGTGGTTGTGTGATTCCATTTTGAATACAACCGCTTGCTCATCACCGATATCAACAATACCTGCGCCCTCACCAGGACCTTGTAAAACTTGAGGACCTGTCGTTGGGAACTTGCGAAGTACCGGCTTTGATTTTTTGTATGAACAATGCTCAGACCACATTACTGAGAAAAGACCGATTTCTGTCCAGTTTGGTGTGCGTCCTAATTTTTCCACCGCTAATTCATACTCTGCATCTGTCATACCCATATCTGCGTACAGACGTTGCTCTTTAATTTGCTCCGCTGTTGGCTCGAAGTTAGTTGTTGACATGTTGTTCCCTCCACTGCTTAACAATTGATTTGAATAATTTTAGACCGTCTGCGCCACCAACGATTTCGTTTGCTGCACGCTCTGGGTGAGGCATCATACCAAGTACGTTACCTTGTTCGTTAATGATTCCTGCGATGTTTTCTAAAGAACCATTTGGGTTGTTATCGTAAGTAAAAACGATTTGCTTGTTCGCTTGTAGCGTCGCTAACGTTTCTTCATCACAGTAGTAGTTCCCTTCGCCGTGTGCGATTGGAATATTGATTTGCTCACCTGCTGCGTATTCATTTGTAAATAACGTGTTGTTATTTTCAACTGTTAACGTCACTGGGCGACACATGAATTTTAAGTTTTTGTTACGTAATAACGCGCCTGGTAAAAGACCCGCTTCCGTTAAGATTTGGAATCCATTACATACACCTAACACTGGTTTGCCAGCTGCTGCAAATTCCTTTAACGCTTTCATGATGTTTGATTGGTTAGCCATTGCGCCACAACGTAAGTAGTCACCATATGAGAATCCACCAGGTACTAATGCGCCATCAAAGCCGTCTAAGTTCGTTTCAGTATGCCAAACATACTCCACTTCTTCGCCTAGCTCGTCTTTAATTGCGTGATACATATCTACGTCACAGTTAGACCCTGGGAAAACGAGTACTGCAAATTTCATCTGTCTTATGCCTCCTCGATTTCGTAACGGTAGTTTTCGATTACAGTGTTTGCTAACATTTTTTCGCACATTTCTTTTACGATTGTGTCGATATCACGGTCTGTGTCTGCGATTGTTACTTCTAAAAATTTACCAATACGTACGTCCGCTACTTCACCGTAACCGATTTTTTCTAATGAACCTTTTACAGCTGAGCCTTGTGGATCTAAAATACTTTCTTTTAACGTTACGTAAACTTTAACCTTTTTCATGACTTTATTTGCCTCCAAGTTTTTCAAGAATAATTTCGTATACTTCTGTTAAACTGCCTAAATCGCGTCTGAACACATCTTTATCGAGCTTTTGCTTCGTTTGCGCATCCCATAAGCGACACGTATCAGGAGAAATTTCATCGGCGAGTAGTACGTTGCCATCAACGTCGCGACCGAACTCCAATTTAAAATCGATCAGCTGTACGCCGACTTGTTCAAAAATTGGCTGTAGTACGTCGTTTACTGCAAGTGCTTGCTTATACAGCGCGTCGACCTCCTCAGCAGTTGCAATGCCTAAAATGTCGATATGCTCTGTCGTAATGTGTGGGTCACCGAGTTCATCGTCTTTGTAATAAAACTCAACGATTGTACGCTCAAGTGGCGTGCCTTCCTCATACCCAAGACGTTTTGCTAAGCTACCTGCTGCAATGTTTCGTACAACGACTTCAATCGGAATAATATCGACTTTACGCACAAGCTGTTCGTTGTCTGAGATGCGCTCCACAAAGTGTGACGCAATTCCAGCTTCTCGTAATTTTTCGAATATTTTCGTCGTAATTTGATTGTTCAAATTACCTTTGCCGTCAATGTCTTGCTTTTTCTCACCGTTAAATGCTGTTGCGCTATCTTTATACTCAACAAACAGCACCTCAGCATCATCTGTTGCGTATAAACGCTTTGCTTTTCCTTCGTATAAAAGCTGCCCTTTGTTCATGTGTTCGTCCCCCTCAAAATGATTAGTTTAGTCCAAGTCGTTCAAAGATCATATCCACTTGCTGAATGTGATAGTTGTAGTCAAAGCAGTCGTCAATTTCCTCAGCTGTTAAATGCTTCGTAATCGTCTCGTCTGCTTCTACTAATGGACGGAACTGTGTTTGCTCATCCCATGCGCGTGCTGTTAGTGGCTGTACTGTATCATACGCTTCTTCTCGCGCTAACCCTTTGTCGATTAGTGCTAGTAAAATGCGCTGTGAGTAAATTAAGCCGAACGTGCGCGTCATGTTGCGCTTCATATTTTCAGGGAACACCGTTAAGTTTTTCACGATGTTCGTAAAACGGTTTAACATGTAATTTAACGTAATCGTTGCATCTGGAATGATGACACGCTCTGCCGATGAATGTGAAATGTCACGCTCATGCCATAGTGCGACGTTTTCAAACGCTGTTACCATGTAACCTCGCATTAAACGCGCCATGCCTACCATATTTTCAGAGCCGATTGGGTTACGCTTATGTGGCATTGCCGAAGAACCTTTTTGACCTTTTGCAAATGCTTCTTCCACTTCGCGTGTTTCTGATTTTTGTAAGCCGCGAATTTCCGTTGCAAACTTTTCAATCGATGCTGCAATTAATGCAAGCGTCGACATGTATTGCGCATGGCGGTCACGCTGCAATGTTTGCGTTGAGATTGGTGCTGCTGCTAAGCCTAAATGTTTGCACACATACGCTTCTACGTGTGGATCAATGTTGGCATATGTTCCAACTGCACCGGACATTTTACCTGTTTCAATTACTTTTGCCGCCTGCTCAAAGCGCTCTTGGTTACGCAGCATTTCTTCACGCCATAGGGCAAGCTTTAAACCGAATGTTGTCGGCTCGGCATGCACACCGTGTGTACGTCCCATCATAACCGTGTTTTTATGCTCCTTCGCACGCGCTTCAATGACATCGATAAAGTTTTGAATGTCTTGTCGTAAAATATCGTTTGCTTGTTTAATTAAATATGATAAAGCGGTATCGACTACATCTGTTGACGTTAATCCGTAGTGAACCCATTTGCGCTCTTCTCCCAGTGTTTCAGACACAGCACGCGTAAATGCTACTACGTCGTGTCGTGTTTCTTGCTCAATCTGTAAAATACGGTCAATATCGAATGAGGCGTTGTCGCGAATGCGCTTTACGTCCTCTTTCGGAATTTCTCCAAGCTCGGCCCATGCCTCGCAAGCTAAAATTTCTACCTCTAACCATGCTTGATAACGATTTTGCTCTGTCCAAATTGCGCCCATCTCGGGTCTCGTATAACGTTCAATCATCTGTAGTACGCTCCTTTTACTCTGGCCAAATACCAGATTGCTCAATTTCAATTAATGTTTTCTCAACATCATCAGTCATAATTGTAACATGTCCCATCTTACGGTTTACTTTTGCTTCTTGCTTGCCGTACAGATGTAAGGACCAATCAGGGTACTTCGAAATCGAATTGCTAAGGGGCATAACGTGCTGACCGAGGACATTCACCATAATGGATGGTGCCCATAAACGTGGCTTGCGCAGCGGCCAACCACATACAGCGCGAATATGCTGATGGAACTGTGAAACGTTACATGCTTCAATTGAATAATGTCCTGAGTTATGCGGACGTGGTGCAAGCTCGTTAATGACGATCTCACCGTCTGCTAATACGAACATTTCAACTGCTACTGTGCCGACTAAATCTAAGTAGTCTGCGATTTGTGTTGCGGCTTTTTCTGCCTTTTGTGCTGTTGTGTCGTCAATGCGTGCTGGCACGATTGTTTCGTGTAAAATGTGATGAACGTGAATGTTTTCTCCAACTGGTAAACAGCACGTCTCGCCATTGCCATTACGCTGAACGATCACAGAAATTTCTTTTTCAAATGGTACAAAGCCTTCTGCAATACACTCCGAATGCTCAAATAAATTTGCTGCAAGTGCTAAGTCGTCTGCTGATTTTAACAGCTGTTGACCTTTGCCGTCGTAGCCACCACGCGCCGTTTTCACGATGCATGGGTAGCCGATTGTATCGATTTGTGCCACTAGCTCTTCATATGTACGTGCAACTACATACGGTGCGACTGGGCATCCTGCTTCCACAATCGCTGCTTTTTCTGTTACGCGATTTTGAGTAATGCGTACAAGCTCTGCCCCTTGAGGAACGTAAGCAATTGTCGTTAAACGCTTTAAACCTTCATAATCAATGTTTTCAAACTCATATGTGATGACATCGCTCACTTCTGCAAGCTCTTCAAGTGCCGCCTCATCATCGTAATTTGCGACGATGCGAATGTCGGCTACTTGCCCACAAGGTGAATCCATTGACGGCTCAAGCACGGCTACTTTAAAGCCTGCTTCCTTCGCGGCAAGTGCCATCATACGACCTAATTGACCGCCTCCGATGATACCAATCGTTTGACCTGGATAAATCATCTTCGTCACACTAAGTCACCTGAGCTTTCTAACACTTGCTGTTTTGTTGCTTCACGACGTGCGTCTAAACGCGCTGCAAGCTCTGCATCTGTCGTTGAAAGAATTTGTGCTGCAAGTAATCCTGCGTTTGTTGCTCCTGCTTTACCGATCGCAACTGTCGCAACAGGTACACCACCTGGCATTTGTACAATCGATAGTAATGAATCTAAGCCATTAAGTGCGCGTGATTGCACTGGTACACCGATGACTGGTAATGTCGTTTTTGCCGCAACCATACCTGGTAAATGCGCCGCCCCACCAGCACCTGCAATGATGACGTGAATACCGCGCCCGCGTGCTGCCTCTGCATACTCAAACATTAAGTCTGGTGTGCGGTGTGCAGACACAACTTGCTTCTCATATGGCACTTGTAACTCGTCTAAAATATCACATGCATGCTTCATCGTTTCCCAGTCACTTGAACTGCCCATAATGACGCCAATTTTCGGATTCATAAATTACGCTCCTTTAAGGTTCCATAAATGTAGATGTTAAAGTTGATCTTGTTCATTAATGAATCTCGCGTGTAGTAAAGAAAACAAAAAACCTCAAATAATCTGTATCTCATCATAATTCTATGACGAGAAAGCAGACTACTTGAGGATTGTTCCAGATAATAAAGTTCGTGAATACATAATCACACACTCCTATCATTTACTACACCAAAAGTTGCTTTCCCACATAGTCCAGCATTCCGGTGCCGGGTAGAAACACTAGAGCCTATTCTCTAGCATATATGAGGGATTCAATAATGTTTTCCTTTTCACATTTTAACAACACATTTGCAGTGCGTCAACGAAAAAATGCGAACGATAAATTTTCAGAAAACAATATTGTTCGGTTTTTAACATATAGAACATTTATTCTTCTACTTTTAACCCTTTAAATTGTATTTTTTGACGTAATACTGTCGGTTCTCCATTTACGATATGAAAAATCGGCTCTTCTTTTCGTCCAACCGGCATATACCCTTGCTCTTTCATTCTTGCTAAACAAGCATCGAGCGTCTCATTTTCTTCCACATCAAACCAAAGTTGTTTCTTACTCATATGCTGCCTCGTCTCTAGTAGTTTTGTTCATTATAGCAAGAATTATTTCAAAGAAGTGCGGCGAAATAATGCCAATTATGTCTGTTCATTGTCACCTTTCAAACAAGTGCGCCCATCGTTGTCGATTTGTACATTATATAGTAGCTTCGTGATTGCGCATCACATTCAGCTCGATAAAAGTAAACGCTATATGCTCTTTATTTCACCAGAGCTTATTCTATTATCAAACTACTATAACAAGTTTTCAATCGTAAAAGTCACTTACCATATCAATGTCATATTTCTTTTAACTTGATGAATTGTAATATTAAGTGCAACACCTTCAAGTCAAAGTAAAAGAAGCCCATAACGACCTCGTGTAAAATGTTAGTTACCACACAAACATCAGAGGAGGAATCGTTATGAGCTATACTC